>CAYVFQ010000019.1:0-8894 GCA_964451045.1 uncultured archaeon | reverse complement strand
GACTGGAACAATCCTTACATGACTCTTACAAATGATTACATAGAGGCAGCATGGTTCACTTTCAAGAAAGCTTTTGAGCGAGGACTATTGTATAGAGGCACGTATTCGGTGCACGTGTGCCCACGGTGTGAGACCGCTGTAGCCTATAATGAAATTGAATACAAAGAAGTGGATGATAATTCAGTATTCGTGAAGTTCAAATTGAAAGACAGAAAGAATGAATACCTTGTTATATGGACAACGACTCCATGGACATTGCCGTCGAACACTGGTGTAATGGTCAACCCAAAGGAGGAATATGTTAGGGTCGGTGTGAATGGTGACATATTGATTGTTGGAAAACCTCTTTTGGAGAAGTTGATGAAGACATTTGGCATCGAAAGCTACAAAGTGTTAGAAACGTTCAAGGGTAGTAAGCTGGAAGGGTTCACATACGAAAACCCGCTTTCAGACATTTTTAAATTCCAAAAAAATCTCAAGAATGCTCATCGCGTTGTACTTTCTGATCAATTTGTTAACATGGAAGAAGGCACAGGACTCGTGCATACTGCGCCAGGCCATGGCCAGGAAGATTATAAAGTAGGTATGGAGAAAGGGCTGCCTGTTGTTAATCCGCTGAAAATGGATGGCACTTTTGGAGAAGGATCTGGAAAATACAAAGGAGTGTTTGCAAAGGGTGCAGACAAGATGATTGTAGAGGATCTGAAAGAGCGGGGGGCTCTGCTTGCGGAACAAACCATACGGCATGACTATCCAATGTGCTGGCGCTGCGATTCTCCATTGTTAATGATGACTGTTCCACAATGGTTCTTCAAAGTAACAGATATACGTGAGAAGTTGCTTGAAGAGAATGAAACTATGAATTGGACGCCTGAATGGGCTGGTCAAAGGTTTAAGAACTGGCTGGAAAATTTGGGTGATTGGCCAATATCCAGACAGCGTTATTGGGGAATTCCATTGCCGATTTGGGTTTGCGAGAAATGTGATCAGATAAAAGTTATTGGATCAAGGGATGAACTACCTAAAGTGCCAAAAGATTTTCATAAACCGTATATTGATTACATTGTTCTGAAGTGCAAGTGCGGAGGTGATATGAAACGTGTACCCGATGTGCTCGATGTGTGGTTCGATTCTGGTGTTGCAGGCTGGGCATCTTTGGGTTATCCTAGAAATAAAAAGAAATTCAAAAAGCTGTGGCCCGTTGACTTTGTACTTGAAGGTCCAGACCAGATACGCGGGTGGTGGAACTCGTCGATGATAACGAGCGTTATGACATTCAACCGCAAGGCATTCAACAATGTACTTTTCCATGGATTTGTATTAGATGCAAAAGGCGTGAAGATGAGCAAAAGCAAAGGTAACATAGTAACAACAGAAGATGCTATTGAAAACTATGGCCGTGACGTGCTTAGGTTCTATTACCTATCGAGGCCTGTATGGGAGGATATGTATTTCAAAACTAACGAAGTGGCTGAGCTTGCAAAATCAGTTGTAATTGTACGTAATACTTTCAAGTTTGTAAAAACCTATGTTCAAAAAGTGCCAAAGACCAGACCAAGGAATTTAAAGAAGGAAGACAAGTGGTTGTTGTCAAGGCTGAATAGAGTGCTATATAATTCGATAGATAACTGCAAGAACTTCATCTCTCACAAAGCTGCAAATGAAATTCTGGACTTCATACTAAATGACTTTTCCAGATGGTACATAAAGCTGATACGTGATCGTGTATGGCCTGAATACAATGGAAAGGATAAGGAAGCTGCATTCTACACGCTATTCATAGCTACAGACTCGATATCAAAGTTGCTTGCGCCTTTCTGCCCATATTTGGCAGAGGAAGTTTATCAAGATATTGTAAAACCTTTGTCACCAAAGAAACTTAGGGAATCCATACATATGGAAGACTGGCCAAAGGCTGATGAAAAGGTTATGGACGAGAAATTGGAGAAAGAGATGGAAATTGCTAAGCAGATAGTAGAGTTGTCTTACGCGGCAAGGCACGACGCAGGCATAAAACTTAGATGGCCTATAAATTCTGTAGTGGTTATTTCTGATAAGAAAGAAGTTACGGAAGCCATAAGGAATTTGAATGACGTTCTAAAATTCATGTGCAATGCCAAGAATGTCCTTGGGAAGAAGATGGAGCCCGACGGCGAGTTTTCAAAAGCAGAGTCAACTGCTATGACTGTACTTGTTGGAACGAAGATGAGTGGAGATTTGATGAACGAGGCTCTTTTCCGCGAGCTTGTAAGAAAGATACAGAATATGCGGAAGAAGGCTGGGCTTAGAGTAAGTGACAAGATATCGCTGTCAGTTGATTCTGATGAAAAGATATTAAAATTCTTGAGGAAAATGAAAGACGAGCTTAAGAAAGAAGTCGGTGCGAAAAAGGTGAATATAGGAACGTTATCAGGAAAAGAGAAAGGTGAACTGAAGTTCAAGTCCATAGAAGTCACAGTTGAGTTTGACGTAGTCTAAAACCACTAAAAGTAGTTCTAAAATTATATTCTGAATTCTTCTTAGAACTCTAACCATGGGGTCTAAAGTTAATCCTATAATTATTTCAATCCTAAATATTTAGTAGTAGATATGGTCATCAACAAAAAAGAACTGCGAATGAAATTTTCAAAGGACTGGGAAAAATACTACAAATTGAACTTTTTAATAGAGAAAGGCTTTTCCAGACGTGTTTGTAAAAACTGCGGCAAAGGTTTTTGGACCCTTGATGACAATCGCCAAACTTGTCCAGACCAGCCATGTCAGAACTACGATTTTCTTGGGAATCCACCAACCTCTCGAAAATTTGATTATGTTGAAGCTTGGAAACACATTGAGAAGTTCTTTGTAAAGAATGGTCATAAAAGCATCCGAAGATATCCAGTTGTATGTAGATGGTTTCCTACACTATTTTTTAATAATGCCTCTATTGTAGATTTTTACAGAACGGAAAACGGCAACGTTGTTTTTGATTTTCCTGCAAATCCCTTGATTGTTCCACAATTTTGCCTGCGCTTCAATGACATACCAAATATAGGTGTTACTGGAAGACATTACGGTTGTTTCGTTATGGTGGGTCAGCATAGTTTATATAACCCGAAAAAGAAAATGGGATACTGGAAAGAAAAGTGTACGGAACTAGATTTTAATCTATTGAAAAGTTTTGGTATAGATGAAAAAGAGATAATTTTTGTGGAAGATGTATGGCTGGGCCCTGGCGCATTTGGATCGACGCTGGAATATTTTATCCGCGGTCTTGAAGTTGGCAATGAGGTGTTCACGGAGTTCTTGATTACAAGGGACGGTTCTAAAGAGATGGAAGAGAAAGTCATAGATATGGGTGCCGGACTTGAACGCTTCTCATGGCTGAGTCAGGGAACGCCAACAAGCTATGACGTGACATTCAAGCCGGTACTAGATGCCTTAAAAAAAGAGGTCTCTATAGACTACGATGAAAAGTTGTTTTTTCAGTATTCTAAACTTGCAGGTGTCTTGAACTTTGAGGAAGCCAATAACGTTAAGAAATTAAGAGAGGGCATTGCAAACAAGATTGGCGTATCCGTTGCAGAACTCGAGCAGAAAATAGAACCCCTGCAGTCGTTATATGCTATATGCGACCATACACGTGCACTTGCTTTTGCTATTGCAGACGGTGCGTTGCCAAGCAACGTTGGCGGAGGATACAATCTTCGCGTTATCCTTCGTAGAGCTCTTGGATTCATTAATAAGTTTGGATGGGACATTGACTTATCTGACGTTTGCGAATTACATGCAAAACAGTTGAAGGAAATGGCTCCAGAGCTGGATGAGCATAAAGATGAGATAAGAAAGATACTGGATGTCGAGGAGAGAAGATATAACGAATCAAAAATTAGAACAAGGAAGATTGTCGAAAAGATTATTAAATCTGGCGAGAGGATTGACGAAAATAGAATGATTAAGCTATATGATTCCGATGGCATAACTCCTGAAATGCTGATCGAGAATGGGTTGAACTTCAAAATACCTTCAGATTTTTATATAAAGATAACTGAAAGGCATATGGCAAAGGAGAAGGAAGAAATAAAACAACCTTTCGATTTGTCAAACTTACCAAAAACAGAAATACGTTACTACGATGAACCAGAAATTACAGAAATCAATGCAAAAGTAATAAAAGTCATAGATGGAAACAATGTGGTTCTGGATAAAACTATCTTCTATCCAACAAGCGGTGGACAGCTCCATGACACAGGGACGATAAACGGCATAGAAGTTGTTGATGTGAACAAGTTTGGTGACGTAATAGTTCATGAATTGAAAACAACAAGTACGCTTAAGGAAGGTGGAAATGTTGAATGTGTTGTTGATAAAAAGAGACGAGATATTCTTAGGCAACACCATACTGGAAATCATATTTTGAATCTTTCGTGCAGGAAGGTTTTGGGTTCTCATGTATGGCAACATTCTGCATTCAAGGACGTAAATAAGGCTAAGCTTGAGATAACTCACTATGATTCGTTGACCGACGAGGAAACTAGGAAAATAGAAGAATATGCAAACGTCGTTATAAATAAGGATATTCTAGTCGATGTGGAAGTGCTCCCGCGCGGAAAGGCAGAACAAAAATATGGATTCAGGATTTATCAGGGTAGTCAAGGTGTTCCAAGTAAAGAGGTGAGAATAATCTCTATTAATGACCTAGACCATGCTGCGTGTGGCGGATTGCATTGTAAGAATACGAGCGAAGTAAAGTTCTTGACAATATTACGAACGAAACGCGTTCAGGACGGTGTTGTAAGGATAGATTACGTGTGCGGGGATGTAGCATTGGAACAGTTGGAGAAAAAAGAGAAAATATTGAAGGAGACAGCTGGCATATTGGGAGTGGAAGAATCTAAGGTATCTGAGACTGTCAAGAGTCTTTTTGAAAACTGGAAAGATAAGAGGAAGAGACTAAAAAAGATGAAGAAAGGTTAATGTTATGTCCGACCCGAATAGATGGAATGAATTAAAGAAAAAGGAGCAGATTTTGAAAGAAGCGGCCGATTCTATTCGTGTTCAGGAAAAAGATTTGCCACGTGTTGTAACTAGGTTCAAGAAAGAAATAGAAGATATGGACAAAGCGATTAAAGAACTTTAAATCTATAATTTTACACGTTCCTTGTTGCGCAAATGATAGGAGGTTCTATCATAAACTCACACAGTGCATTGAATATCTCATCATTTGAAGGGTTCACAAGACTTGTACTACCATAAAAACTCATCACAGACAGTGACGATTCTGCACGATTGTTATCGACCAATTCCTCTAGCAACAACTGCCCAGAAAATTCTTTTACATTGGATTCCAAAAAAGCCTTCTGGGTACTACACTCTTCACACAGAAGTGGATATTTATATTCAAGAATAACTATGCCTTTTTTTATTGCAAAGTTTCTCTGTTCTGTTGTGAGTTCATAATTTATGATTGCTTGGTCGGGCAGTTCAACCGTTTGAGAGTTATTACCCTGACTCCGTCCAAATGACTGCAAAATACTATATGCAAGAGTAGAACCGGCCATGATAATTAACAAAACTAAAGACATATACTTCTTTTTATCGAATTTTTTGCTAGCCATCAGAATCTTCATACATTTATTTCTTGTTTTATAATTTTAATTTTAGGTAGTCACTATGGTACTTGAAAGACTGATAAGTTTAAGGACAGCGCTGAAAAATCCACTTGCGATGTTCGTTGTTGGTGGACTAGTAGCAATATCGAGTTTGCTGATATCATTCATTGTATTCACTGAATCTGTTGGCCTATTCACAACTATACTTATAACAATGGCCATGACACCCTTTATGGTAAACCTCCTCTATTACGAAGAAGCAGAAACCGAATCACAGATTGCTCAGCAGAAGAGTGCAAACTTCATAACTAGGCATGCTGACATAATCACCGTTTACACTGCATTTTTCTTGGGCATGGTCTTATCACTTTCTATAGCATTTATATTTTTACCAGAAACCATCGTAGAGAAGATATTCGAAGACCAGATAACAGAGATAGACGTAATCCGCGGTGGATTTGTATCAATGAGCATGTTCCAAAGAATTTTGATTAATAACATAGGTGTATTGTTGATATCTTTCCTATTTTCATTTCTGTTCGGGTCTGGCGCGATTTTCATTTTGTCATGGAATGCATCCGTCCTTTCTACAGCAATAGGGTTGGCTGCAAAATCCATTGGTGGTGTGCATGGATTACCGCTCGCTGTGATGATATTCTTTCCTCACGGTAGCTTGGAAATATTAGCATATTTTGTTGGTGCAATAGCTGGTGGCCTCGTATCAGCTGCTGTGACTAGGAAAACTTCAAAACAGTTCTGGCCGGTTGTGAATGACAGCATGAAACTAATAGCGATAGCGATGGTTTTTCTAGTTGTGGCTGCTTTTATAGAATCAGTTCAGATTTGACTAACTCTATTCTAGGAATATTCCTGGTTTTCCATATTTGGCTCTTTTCGATTTACCTTGTGGGTCGTACTTCTCTTTGTCATTTGACAAGAATATAGATACTTTCCTAAAACCAAGTTTCTTCAGATGTTCAATGGAATCAGTGAAATAATTGGCTTCATTTGCAGTCACAAAATAAAGGTAAAGTTTTTCAGGTGTCTTGCCTCTCGCTTCAGATAATTTTATAACTTGCTTGACATCCTCGATGGTATTTTTGTAGATATCTTCTAGTTTGATCGACTCTTTGTCTATTTTGTCTTCATCTGTTTCAGGCCATTTTTCTGTTGACATTAAGGATTTGTTGCCAAGTTTTGACCAGAGTTCTTCTGCGGCATGTGGGACAGCGGGGGCTATCAGTTTAATCATGGTTTCTACAACCTCTTTGAGCACGGTTTTGTTGCAGTTGCTTATTCCTCCAACTCGTTCTATGTACCACTTTATCTCATTTATCATCGAGAACAAACTAAGTTGTATAGCGCTTCTAAATCTCATATGTTCGTAATGGTCTGTCGCATCCTTGACAATACAATTCATCATACTTTTCATGTACCTGTCTATTGGCTTTCCAGAGTCTCTTTTAGCAACTTTGATATCCGGCACAAGCTTGAACAAATAGTTCATTCTGGACTTGAAGGTCTGCAAGGAATCTTCTCTCCAGTCAGCATCATCCATATTCTCGTTCGATGAGACAATGTTTATTCTAGTTATGTCAGCACCATATTTTTTGGTAAGGTCTCGTAGTGGGATGAAGTTGCCTTTGCTCTTGCTCATCTTCTCCCCACCAACATTCACATATCCGTTTACACCAATGGCTCGTGGTCTGTACTTTACCAATTCAGGAGTGTCCCATAGAGCGACATGGTGGAATAAAAAGAATGTCAGATGGTTCTGCACCAAATCTTTTCCTGAATTACGTAGATCTACAGGATAAAAGTAAGTGAATTCTGCCCTTAGGTCCTCAAGGTCAGACTTTTTGATGTTGTTCGCTTTTGCAAGCTTGTCAGCATCTCCTTTTCCGAAAAATATGTAATCAAATATTTCGTCAGAAAGGGTTTTGGCTTTGATATCTTTCTCATTGATTATCCCAGCAATTGTGTAGTAAGCCATATAGATTGTTGAGTCACTGAGCGTCTCAACTATCCAGCTATTATCCCATGGGAGAGGTGTTCCCATACCAGATCGCCTAGTGCACGCCTTGTCTTTAAGCCAATCAACTGTATTCTTGAACTGTTGTCTTACTTCTTCTGGATAAAATTTCATAGTGTCAATATGCTCATGCACACGCCTTTTCCATTCTGGGTCGGAAAATTTTAGAAACCACTGATTTTCCAGTATTTTTATATGGCACTTTGTTTTGCACCTGCATATAATTTCAGCGGTAGTCTCCCAAAACGAATCTGCTACGCCTTCGTCAATGAAATCCTCTACAAGTGAATCCTTTACATCTGCTACTTTCATTCCAGCATACGTTCCACAATTCTTCTTGCAAATACCTGTGTGGAACTCCTTTTTGTAAAGAATCTCAGTTGCCTTTTCAAGTTTCTCCTCATCTTTCTGACTTTTTATCCCAAGTTTTTCGCACATCTCCTGGGCAGGGTGTTCACCAAAACCTTCTACGGAAATCAATGAAATAGGTTCGACAGATTCCACGATTTTCTCAATGTTGTACTTTTTCAACTGTTCCTTGTCCGCTTTTAAATCAGTCAATCCTATCCAGTCATAGGGCGCATGAGAGGGCACAGACATGACAATTCCAGTGGAGATTTCAGTATCGCAGAATTCCGCTGGTAGTACAGGTATCTGTGCTTTTGTCACAGGATTTTCACATGCCTTTCCGACAAGTTCAGCACCTTTCACTGTGTCTATTGGCTCTATATTTTTCAGTTGATCTTTAAGTTTTTTCACGGCACTCTTGCTCAATATCCACTTTTCACCATTGATGCTAACACGCTGGTATTCAACTTCTGGATTAACCCAAACGTTTGTCACACCGTATGCAGTTTCTGGTCTGAGAGTTGCACATGGTAATATTTCGCCTGAGATGAGTTTGAACTTTATAATGATATATTCTATCGGTGATTCGCCAACACCTTCTAATCTGTCATGATCCCCTGTTGGACTGCCACAATTCGGACACCAGACTACAGGATGAGTGCCTTGTACAACATATCCTTTTTTTCTGAGTGTGTTGTACTGCCATTCTACAAATCGTGAATACGTCGGAGTTATTGGTGTTGTGATAAATGTGCGTCTCCAGTCGATTGAAAATCCAGTTGCCTTTAAGTCTTGTATCCACCTCTTCTTCCAGAATTTCGCGACATATTTGGGACCCTTCTCAGCAAAATTTTTAATATCCTTATCGCTAACGCCGTAAATTTTGAATGCCTCTATTTGAGATTTGTCGTTCTGCCTAAGCC
>CAYVFQ010000018.1:0-9109 GCA_964451045.1 uncultured archaeon | reverse complement strand
TAGCTACCATCGAAGATAGGATAAGGGTACCGCCTGAGAAATTGGGAACTGACGTTAAAAATGCTCTTAAATCAGCCATATCCGAGCAATTGGAAGGTGTTATCAACTCAAGATTAGGTGTGATACTTTCTGTGATATCAATAGATAGAATAGGTGAAGGCAAAATTATGCCGAACGACCCCGGAGTTTATTATAACTGTGAGTTTAAGTTATTGACTTTCAAACCCGAAATCCATGAGATAGTAGATGGCGAAGTCATAGACAATACTGAATTCGGCTGTTTTATCAGAATGGGCCCGATGGATGGTTTAGTTCATATATCGCAACTTATGGACGATTTTGTAAGCTTTGACAACAAAAATTCGATATTTCTTGGCAAAGAAAGCAAACGTACACTGAAAGAAGGCGACCTTGTGCGTTCTAGGGTTATATCCGTTAGTTTTGGCCATTCCGAAAACAAGATAGGGATGACAATGAGGCAAGCAGGACTCG
Organism: uncultured archaeon; assembly: GCA_964451045.1. Lineage (GTDB taxonomy): Archaea > Aenigmatarchaeota > Aenigmatarchaeia > CG10238-14 > SCSR01 > CAYNTH01. The sequence continues at coordinate 8,617 of CAYVFQ010000018.1, read as the reverse complement.
GATCGTTTTCATGGATAGAGGAAAACAAAAAGAAGAAGAAGTTAGGCAAGGCAAAAGCGGGTAAGTCAAGCAAAGTTGAAAATAAGACTCCCAAAGGTTAAATAATAAGATGCTAAAGGTGTAAATATGGCTAGAAGAACCCAAGCTTGTAGGAATTGTAAGAGATTTACAACAGAAAAAGTATGTCCTTCATGCCAGTCAACAAATTTGTCTACGAGTTGGAAAGGTATCGTAATAATTGTGAATCCAGAGAGCGAAATTGCAAAAGCTTTGGAAATATCCGAATCTGGGAAATACGCTCTCTATGTAGGTTAAGTTTTGGTGAGCTAATATGGAGATAAAAATAATCAAGGAGAAGGAAAATCCGTTTTTCAAGAGAAAAGATCTGACAATAGAGATTTTTCATAAAGGAAAACCTACTCCAAAAACTAGTGAAGTTGTTAAAGAGATTGCATCTAAGTTTGGAGTAGATGAAAGTCAGGTTATTGTTGATTATATCCTTACAAAGAGTGGATTTAGCGAATCAAACGCCAAGGTCAAAGTATTGAATGAAAAGCCGCCAAAAGTCGAGCAGCCAAAGGAAGTGCCCAAAGAACCTGAGCCAACAGAACAAAGCCCTGCTGAGGAAAAGACAGAAGAACATAAGGAGGATGTGAAAGATGAAGCACAAACACCAGAAGGCGAATAATTATTACAAAGTAAGTGGTGGAAAGGTTGAACGCGTCAAAAAGGTATGTGACAGATGCGGAGACGGCATTTTTATGGCCGAACATAAAGACAGACTGTACTGTGGAAATTGTGGAATGACCGTCTGGAAGAAAAAGGAAGAGAAACAGGCTGAATAATTTCTGAAAGAATTTAAACGAGGATACGTAAGTATATTTATGGCATCAAAAGGAATAAGTCCGATGATTGCAGTAGTTCTACTTGTGGCATTTACAGTTGCAGTAGGAGGTATAATTAGCTTGTGGATGACCAACTACGCCACAGAAACAACAGGAAGCGTAGAAACAGCTTCAGAGAATCAAACAAAATGCGCTGGGACATACATAGACATCGTTTCTGTTGGTACTGACATAATTTTAATATCTGGCCGAGGTACAGAGTCTATAAATTCAATAACGTGCTATGCAGGGAACGGGTCATGGTGGGGGATGGGAAGCTTGAGCCCAGGTGAAATAAATTCAACTAAATGGGATCCGACAGGTACTGGAGGCTCTTATGAGTCAGGTTTCGGCACAGTAATCACATGCACAGGGACATGCAGGAATATAGGAATAAGCAGCCAGTGTGAGTCAGGATACAGCTGCTGGGATATGTAGATTCTCGTCTTTTATAAATGAAATTTATATAAACTATAGAATCGAAATTATATTTGGTATTTATGGCATCAAAAGGAATAAGTCCGATGATTGCAGTAGTTCTACTTGTGGCATTTACAGTTGCAGTAGGAGGTATAATTAGCTTGTGGATGACCAACTACGCCACAGAAACAACAGGAAGCGTAGAAACAGCTTCAGAGAATCAAACAAAATGCGCTGGGACATATCCAAAGATATTGTCTGTTTCCAGTAATGCTATACTTGTTACTAATCCGGGCAGCGAGAGCATCGTTGGTGGAGCATGCTATTCAAATAACGGGAACTCATTGGGTTCACTAACCACTCCTTTAACAGCCGGCTCGACCAGTAGCATCAGCTGGACAAGAGGGGACAACACGAGCGTAATTTGCACAGGGACATGCAGGAATATAGGAATATCAGGTGAATGTAAGTCAACCTATTCATGCTGGAAATAGAACTAGACTTTGACAGTTGTACTTTTCCATCTTTTTTTTGCAGTTTCTACTCGTCTTGATTTAGCACGCTTTAGCCCAAACTTCTTTATGTCCGCCCATCTGGGAGCTGCCCTAACCTTCTTCACTTTTGCAAGCTTTATTTTCTTTGATAGTGTCTTTTTGGCCATAACGTTCACAACAATTTTCTTAACTCTTTGCTTTTCTCAATTGAGGTTTCAATCATTTGCTTGATGTCGTTAATGCTTAATTCCTTTTTTCCCTGCTTCTGCAATGCGCATATTTTGTCGTCTTCTCTAACAGCAACAGTTAACTTGGCATCAATGGATTGTTCTTCTTCTGAATTAGGGTCTATTAGAAACTTGTCATCAATCTTGCACACTGTTATTTCTACGGGTTTATATAAAACTTCCAGATTCTCCTCAAATTTCCCTCTTACTATGTTGCCATCTTCAAGTTTTGGCACTTTTGCATTCAACAGAGCTGCTAAACTTGCTATGCATGCACAGTCTATCAGGTTTCCATCGTCGTTTATTATATGTATGTCAACAAATATGGACCATACCTTCTCTCCAGATTCCACGCAAAGTTTTTTCAAATCAAGGCAATGTGATTCTCTAAGGCCTCTGTCAACAACCCTCGCCAACTCTACTGCATCTTCGCCTGGAGGTCCTGACTCAAAATCAGGAGAAGCCAAAGGCGAAAACTCAGCATTGACCATAAGTGTCCCTTCGTCAGGTGTATCTGAAAAGGGCGTCCCTATACCAAACTTCACGCCAACTATTATCTTGGTTTTGCCCATCTTTACAGCTGCGGATCCTTCAGCATTCTTAATAATCCCCTGTTTGACGTCAATTTCTCTGTATTGATCAAAATTCCTGTTGTCGCTCCTTTTGCCATTCAAAATTAAGTCGTACGCATAACTTTTCATTTCAAACACCTATTCCTCGTTTTCTTCACCTTGAGACTTGTACATTTCTTTTATCACGGATTTCTGCATCTCGTATATCTTCTTGCACTTTTCCACTCCCATATCCAGGAGTTTGAACAGCTCTTCTTTTGTCAATCGGCCGTCCATCTGTAAAAGGGTAACTTTGCCTTTTGTCGGCATCATAGCAATCGCTATATCAGCTTCCGAATTATTGTCCTCCAAGCCGTTGAGGTCGGCGATTAAACTGTCACCTATCTTTCCTACAGAACATGCCGAAACCAAGTCGTGCATAGGAATGCCCGCAGTGACAAGTGCGATCGATGCCGCATTTATCCCTGTTACTCGCGTGGAACCGTCAGCTTGCAGTATTTCTGTAAAAATATCGACAACCGTTCTTGGGAAATCATCCAAAAACGTAGCTGGCCCAAATGCAAGTTTGCTAACCTTGGAGATTTCCATTCCCCTTCTTCCGGGTCCAGGTCTTTTCCTGTCAATAACAGAAAATGGAGCCATGTTATACCTATATCTGATTATACCAGTATCGGGTTCTTGCATAAATCTTGGGTATAGTTTCCTAGGACCGTATACGGACGATATGGCTTCTGTATCCCCAAAACTGACCTGAGCAGAACCATCTGCACGCTCAACAACATCCACCTGCATTCTTACAGATCTCAATTCTGTAAGTTCCCTGCCGTCCAATCTCTTTCCATCAACCACCAAACTTTCGTCTGTCTTTACCATACTCATAACCTCTATTCGCTTAACATTTTTTCTATCCTGTCAGTCAAACCCACTGAATGGGATTCCTTCTCTATTGTCATTATTGCGTCTATGGCCTTTTCCTTATTATCTCCTCTTATCCATACAACCCCGTTTTTGCCAGCGTATATCACGCATCCCGTCTTTTCTTTTATGAGCTTTATCATGCTGCCTCCCCTTCCTATTATTCGTGGAATTCTGGTTGTTTTCACTTTAAGTATCGCGCCTCCAAAAAGCTTCCTTGCTCCAAGGCTCCTCATGCTGACGCGAACTGATTTGGTTTTTGTGACTCTTGATATTTTGCAGGATATCACGTCTCCAACATCAAAAAATCTACTTATATCCATTCTATGAATGTCAACAAATTCATCCACACCATCAGAGACTGGAAGATATGCCTCATATGGAGAATTGATGTCAACAACCCATCCAGACGATTCGACACTTGATACAATTGCAATTACCTTGTCGTTTATTCTAGGGATGTACACTCCTGCCATTGGTATTACTTTCACTTCGTTGTCTCCAATAACAGGTATTCCAAGTATCTTTGCAAATATTTTATCGTCTTCGAAATAGACTCCGCCGCCAAGTTTTCTCCCTTTCTTCTCTCCTAGAAGCTCCCCGGGAACAACAATATCTCTCTGCTTACTTTCTTTAACTTCTTCCTTGGCTTCCTTTTTCGCTTCATCGTTTTTCTTTTCCATTCATTTCAACCTTCGACAAATTCAAATTTCAACCTTTTTTACGACCTTTGATTCATAATTACCGTGCGTTAAGTTTGCCATCTTGTCAAAAAGCTCCTTCTGTATTCCAGCAAGGACTTCTATCTCGACTTGCAAACTCCCGTCGTTCAGCCATTGCTCTTTTGTTACTGTTCCAATACCTTTCAGAATCGAATATACGCGGCCAGCATATTGGGGCTGAACCCGTATAGCGATTGTGACTCTTTGAAAACTTATAGGTATGTGAGTTTTTAAAGCTTTCACCACGTCCTCTACTTGGAACTCTGCATCTTTGAAAGGGTCTACTTTTAATCCAGCCTTGTCCATCACGTTCATTATTCTTTGTGGCGGGTGAGGTGCATTTGTCCGCGGATTGATACCACGTTTCGATATAATCTCTGCTATTCGTATTTTCTTCTGTTCGGTCATCTCTTTCCTTTGTTCTGTTGTTAGTTGAAGTTCTCCCTTCTGTATTATCTTTTCAGCGATTTTGAAAACATCTATTGTGCCGAATATTTTCTGCAAGTCATGATCTGGTACAATGTCAGTACTGCTGACGTCCTTGTATATAGAAGGATATGCGAGTATGTCGTTCAAGTCAATGTTACCGCCTTTCTTAAACTCAAGTGCCTTTTTAGGATCGACCAATATCTCAAACTTACGACCAGAATGCTTTAACCTACATACCACAGCCTTATCAACGTCTACGGACAAATTATCACTCTATTCAAAAACAAAATTTGGCGATTTTTAGATTCTTTTCAGCTCATCTTCATACAGCTTCTTGAACTTTCCGCCAGATTTTATAACTGACATATCAAGTGTAGTATCTTTCTTGCCTTTTTCAGTCTTTGAAAGGATTTCCATGGCAAGCTTTATAGCATCAGTCTCGCTCATATTCTGCTTCCATTTCTGTTCCAGCAATTTATTAGCAACGCTAGCTCCCCTGCCTATGGCACAAGCCTTCCATTCGTACAGCATCCCGGAAGGATCGGACTGTATAAGTTTTGGTCCCTTACCATCAGATCCAGCTATTAGGAACGAAACACCAAACGGTCTTAGTCCGGCGTACAATGTACTCAGCTGCATCCTGTCCCCTATGGATCGCGCCAGTGTCCAAACGTCTATTGATTCTTCATACGTTATTCTGTGGACTTGCGACTTTACCCGTGCTTGGTTTATAACTGTCCGTGCGTCTGCCAGAAGTCCGGCTGCAACTGCAGCAATAGAATCGTCAATCTGGAATATCTTTTCAGTAGAGTCTGTGACGACAAGTTTCCCTTTAGGTTTCACACTCGCCAATAAAACGCCATCCTTGAAGACCATGCCAACACACGTAACACCGCGCTTCACAGCTTCCTTTGCATATTCGACTTGGAATAGTCTTCCGTCAGGACTAAAAACTGCAATTGTTCTATCATACCCCATCATTTCAGGCATTATTTCCATTCATTTCACCTCATCGTTTCCTTAATCCTTTAATTGTACCTGAGACTTTTAATATTTTTATCGAAACCCTAGTGTCTCCGAGCCGCGTTATCAAGCCCAAATGAGCGATAGCCTTTTGCACAGCAGTGTGGGCGCAACGCAATATACCTATTTGCTTTTTACTATCATATAAGTTTTTCACGAACCACAAATCCATGTCAGCAACGCCAAATTCACCGTAGAAATCTAAAACAGTGTTCCATATTGCTGCATCAAGGTCAGAAAAAATTATCGGATATTCCGAGATAACCTGAAACTTCACATACCTGTGTTTCTTCCTCTGAGTAGGCGGGAGTACCTTCATCTTCTTTTCAGACATTAGGTCACCTTTTCTTAACTCCAGGCAATATCCATTTTTCACTTTTCCTTTCTTTTGCAAGCTTTACAATGCTAACTGGAACTTTTGATAGCGAGGCTTTGGCATCTTTTAATTCTAATCCAAGCTGGCTGGCCATCGATATCATACAAAGCGGATCTTTCAATTCCCAATGGCTTATGGCACCGCTGCATAGAATAATCGGCATCTTGTATTTGTTTGCCAACGCCACATTGTCATGCATGTTTGCAAGTATCCGGCTGCGAGTTTTCTTTGTCGCAGTTAGTATTTCTCTGAAGTTTATCTCTATTGACACTTTATTCTTTTTTGCAAGCTTTGCCATTACATGATTCATTCCGCAGTCGTACCTGTTATGCTCCGGATGCGTAAGAATGTCCACTTCTTTAGTCTCTACACCAGTGCGGTTCATCGAAAGGTCTCCACCTCTAGCCATCAGCACGTCGTACATCCTTCTCATTTCTACAAGCTTTCTCAGTTCCTTGATATCCCTGGCTTCAAACCCTAGCAAAATATCTATCCCAGTTTTTTTCTGCGCTTTTGCAATCTCACTTTTCAGTTTTGCAAGCTGCGAGCGGCCTTCATAGTATTCAGAAAAGCATATGCCGCTATATCCAAGTTCTTTTGCACGAAATGATATCTGCTCAATTGAGCTTTCGCCTTCCGAAAACGCTGAATGCACATGCATGTCGAAGAACTTCATAATTAACTAATATCCTTTTGAGTTTATTTTTATTTTCTAGCCTTTCTACCAGCACTGGTTTTTCCGCGTAAAACTCTCTTTCTGTGGCACGGCTTGCATATCCAATTCAAGTTTTTATCTTTTTTGATATTGGAGTTGTTTGGGTCAACAACTATTACTTCATACCATTTGTTCTTTCCATCCTCGCCAACGTAATAAGAATTCAGAACTTCCATGTTAGGAAACTTTTTCGCAGCACGCTCTTCTGCTATCCATCTCAATCCTTTACCTGGTGTGAATTTCACAAGACCGGCTTTCTTCGGCTTTCGTCCGCCACGTCCGTATTTCCTTCTTCTTCTCCCACCTTTCTTTACCTTTACCCTGGACAACGAAATGCCCTTCTTGGGTTTATATCCAAGGGATTTGGCCCGGTTCGGCCTCGTAGGTTTGTCTATTTTTTCGATAGTATGCTGATTTCTCCACTTGATTAGCACACTTTTCAAAGCAGCCTTTTCTTTTTTTGTCTTTGCCATAGCAATTCACTTTACATTTCAACGTATTAAAGATTTATATCTATTTACCTTAAAATTGTTTTAAGGTGGTAAATAGATGCATTCAATAGTCAAAATATTGTTTGGAGCTATCTTGCTAGTGGGAAGCATATTCTACATGTATCCCAGCCAATATACCGCGCAGTTTGGTGCATGGGGAGACTTTCTCACAGTGATAAACGGCATGATTCCTCCATTCGTCGCATTAATGGGACTGTTCATAATCTGGCTTGAGCTAGATGAAATGAAAGTTAAAAGGGAATTAAAATCCAAAAAGTAACCTTAGCAACAATGCGAACCAAAGACAACCTTTTATCTAATCTTTTTCTTATTTTTAATTAGTGGGAAAGGCGAATCTGGCGATTTGATGGGAGTAGACATATCGAGTCTGATAGAACCAAAAGAGATAGAGCTTGTGGAGCTTTCTGGAAGAAAGATTGCATTTGACGCTTTCAATATAATCTATCAGTTCCTTTCGATTATAAGAGACAGGATGACTGGAGAGCCGTTGAGAGACAGCAGTGGTCGGGTAACATCCCATTTATCAGGGCTGTTGTATAGAAATTCAAATCTCATAGAAGCTGGAATAAAGCCGATATTCGTTTTTGATGGCAAACCCCCAGATTTAAAGCAGATGACGATATCTGCTAGGAGAGAAAGGCGTCAGGAAGCAAGGAAAAAATGGAAAAAGGCTGTGGAGCGTGGCGAGGAAGCGATAAAATATGCACAGGCTGCTTCTGAATTGACAGACGATATGATAGAACGGGCGAAGATACTTTTGGACTGCATGGGAATACCTTGTATCCAGGCCCCGAGCGAAGGCGAGATGCAATGTGCCTTTATGTGCAGGCGCGGAGATGTTTGGGCAAGCGGTTCTCAAGACTATGATTCTTTGCTTGCAGGCTCGACAAAACTTGTGAGAAACCTGTCAATAACGGGGAGACGCAAAGTACCGAAAAAGGAGGCTTACATACACATAAAACCTGAGCTGATTGAATTAAAAACTGTGCTTGACAATCTAGGAATAACTCACAGGCAACTAATAATACTCGGAATACTTATAGGGACGGACTATTCAGAAGGTGTGAAAAGTGTTGGCCCGAAAACGGCATTAAGACTGATAAAGGAACATGAGACCTTGGACGAAATATTGAAGAACGTTGAATGGGTGTCAGAAGTACCTGCAAAGAAAATACTTGATTTCTTTATGAATCCGCCCGTTACTGAAGATTATAGGCTAAAGTGGAAGGAGCCGGACATGGACAGGTTAAGGGAGTTCATGGTAGAGGAGCATGACTTTTCAAAAGACCGGGTAGAAAAGGTTATAGAACGTTTGCAGAATGCTATGT
>CAYVFQ010000017.1:0-9175 GCA_964451045.1 uncultured archaeon | reverse complement strand
CGATATACGTATAAAACTCATCAAGAAGCCAAAAGATGCAAAAAAACTGCAAGAACAGATAGTGTGCGGCCTACCTGGTGTAAGCACTGTTATTTGCAAAAGGTTACTGAAGCAGTTTGGCACTGTAGAAGGCGTCTTCTCTGCCAGTGAAGAGAATTTGAGAGAAGTGGAGGGAATCGGTAAGAAACTTTCTGAACGTATAAGAAAGGTGCTGGAAAAGAAATATTGACTATTTGGTGAGATTATAAGAGCAACTATAGTCGGAATTGACCCTGGAACAAATACTGGAATAGCTATTTTAGATATGCAAGGAGACCTGATAAAGCTATTAAGCAGAAGAAATGCAGGTAAAAAAGATATAATAAGGATAATAACAAAGTTTGGAAGGCCATTGATCGTCTCTACCGATGTTTCACCTGCACCAAAAAGTGTTGAAAAAATATCAAGTTCCATAGGTAGCATGCTTTTCGTTCCAGACAAATCACTTTCAGCAGCGGAAAAACACGATATAGTAAAAAAGTTCAAAAGGCAGTGCAGAAAATCCGACATAGAGATAAAAGTGAAAGATAGACACGAACGCGATGCACTGGCTTCGGCCATAAAAGCCTGGAAAAGCAGTAAATCCCTTTTGAGAAAGGTCAACAATGCACTGAAGAAAAGTAGTATGGAGAATGTATTTGACGATGTTGTGAGCATGCTAATCAAGGAGGAGAGCGAGAATATAACGAATGCAATAAGGCTTGTAGAAAAGAAGCGTGTAAAGCATGAGAAAACTAAAAAGATTCATAATTAGGAATGAAAAAAAACTTGAGATTGTAGCAGATTTTTTGATAAAATTCAATCTGCTTTCAATACCAATGTATGTTATCCTCTTGACTGGCTTGCAATTCTATCCGTTACAGACTTTGTTGACAAATACCGTTTATGAGATTTTCAAATTAATGGGATACTCTTTGGAGAAGCATTTTACAACAATTTTATTCAGCAAACCATTCGTAGCAAAGATAACCATGGACATGGACTGCACTGCATGGAAAAGCATGTATGCACTTGCTGCCCTCATAATAGCATCGCCTGTGAAAGGCGACAAGAAGTGGAAATATACTTTGCTTGGAATCCTAGTTATATTCGCCTTAAATATAGTGCGCATAGTTAGCACTGTTCTGATTGCTGGTATCATTGGGTTGCAGTACTTAGATATAATACACACAGTCTTCTGGAGAGAAGGAATGATACTTGCTGTTGTGCTGATTTGGGTTTGGTGGATTAAAAGGCAAAAAATAATATTCCAAGAAGAACAATCTATTGTTAGGAAGCTGTATAAAAGTGATTGATTTGGCCAAGAGAAAGAAGGAAAAGTTTAAAGTAGAGAGCGTCGTTAATCCCGAAGACAAAGTCAAGTTGAGCCTGCTTAATATGGAAAGACGTTTTGTTGATATAGAATTTGCTGTTTCCGAATTAGTTTCGAAGATGAAAAGTGTCGACACAGAAGATGTCAAATCTGTCAATCAGAGAGTAGAGGAGCTAGAAGATCTTGTACTTGTGGAACAGGTCGGACTTACGGAACTGAAAAACATTATGCAGAAAGTAGACAGCGAGCTTCAAGGATCCGTAAACAAGGAAGACGTGTCAATAATAAAAGAAAGAGTAAAGAGAATAGAGAACCTTGCAAGAGCAGCAGCGCAGATGGTTGACATATCGGCTGAGTTGCCCGAAGAGGCTCAGCTAAGATTAAATGCACTTGAAAAAGCCGTGGCCGAATTGAAAACCACTCCGGTTCCGCAGGCGATTAACCCAATGGAGATAGCAGACATAAAGAGAAACATGAATGTCCTTAACGACAAAGTGACAAAGCTCAAGATTTCAATAGGTGACCTTGAGATTGGGATGAGAGACAAGATAAAGAAAGCTGTCAAAAGTTCGGAAATAAAAACAGTTGATTTTGATTATGTCGGCTCCAAAATAGAATCTTTGAACTCGACTATAGATATGCTCAGCGAGAAGAGAATGGAGACAGAGCTTAAGGTAGCGTCACTTGAGCAAAGGATAGAAGAAGCTGAAAAGCAGGCAGAGCAATCAGTGCCGGCCGCGCTTTTTGAGGTTGTAAAGGAAAGCAGAAAAGGCTTGCAAATCATGAAAGTGAGGACACAGGCTATTGAAAGGGTAGTTGCTGAACTTAGCAAGAATATGAGAGATGTCGAAGCATCGTCGAAAAGGTTTGAAGGATTTGAGAGACTAACCGCCTTGCAGAAGGATGTCGATGATAAGTTAAGGCAATTCAGATTTGTCAAAGACGAGACAACGCGCTTGTCAAACCGTGTAGAGATGATATACGACGATCTTGACACCAGGCTGAACAAAGCAAAAGGAATAGAGAGAGAGGTCAAATCCATCACAGAAGGTTTAACTGAAATGAGAAAGGAAATGGAAAAAGTGAAGTTCGATCTAAAAAAGACTGGCATGGCATCGAACGAAATAAAATCATTAAGCAAACGGATCGAGTCTATTGACAGCGTTGTAAAAAACATGGCATTGGCAAGCGATAAAAAAGAAGTCCCGATCCCAATAAACCCGAAGGTCGCCAAGGCTATTAAACAGCTAGGGGATCGAGTGATTAAAGTAGAAAATACTTTGAAAGATGTCAGCGCCTCTGTCGAGACTATGCCTAGCACTGAAGATGAAACCACAGACTTTAATAGTAAGCTGACAGATATTGTGGATAAACTGGTTTTCCTTGAAAGCCGGTTGACCGCTGTTGAGTCGACATTTCAAACAAGTTCCAAAACCCAGGCACTTGTTATAGAATGACATTTCTAAAATATTCATATCCTTAAATATTGATATCAACATAGTTAGTATATTATATAGGCGGTCGAATGGTCACGAACATAATAATAACAGAAAAACCCGATGCTTCGACAAAAATATCGCAGGCACTTGCCGGAAAAAAGGCAAAGAAAAAGGAGAAACGTGAAGCGTTCTGGTACGAATTCAAAAAGGGTCGTGACAAGTTTTTTGTTGTGCCTGCAGTCGGTCATATCTTTGCATTGGACACTGTAAAAGATGGCAAAGGATGGAACTATCCTACGTTCAACACCCATTGGATTCCTAGTTATCAGAAAAAGGGTTCAGAATTCTCGGAAAAATACTTTAAGAATATAGAAGATGTGATAACAAAAAACAATGGCAAATCAAGGACAAATTTCATAATAGCAACAGATTACGACACAGAAGGTTCCGTTATTGGTTACAATGTGATAAGATTTCTTGCAAAAAAGAACGATGCGCAAAGGATGAAATTTTCCACATTGACGAAGGACGAGCTATTGGAATCATACAAGAAGCGATCAGAACATTTGGATCTCGACCAAATAGAGTCAGGACTAACAAGACATTATTTAGACTTTTATTGGGGCATAAACATGACTCGTGCACTTACCTTGGCCATGAAAAACGCTGCTGAGAAAGGGTTTGCAATTCTATCAACAGGCCGCGTACAAGGCCCGACAATGGCTATGCTACTTGAGAAGGACTTGAAAGTAAGGAAATTTAAGTCAAAGACATTCTGGCAAATTGATGCTATTGTTAAAGCAGGCAAGGCCGAATTGGTGGCATCTTACGAGAAGAGCAACATATGGAAGAAGAAAGATGCGGAAACTATATACAAAGCATGCAAAAAGAAAAAAGCAAAAGCTGTAGTGAAGAATATAAAACAACGAACATATAAACAGAAACCTCCGACACCTTTCAACACTACAGATATGCAGTCTGAGGCGTATGCCCAGTTCAAGTACTCGCCCAAACAGACATTGATGATAGTGGAAAGTTTATACCAAGCAGGTGCTGTATCTTATCCCAGATCGTCTTCACAAAAGTTGCCACCTAGTATCAATTATAAGAGAATACTTGAAAGTATTGCCAAACTAAAACCGTATAAAAAATTTGCCAATGAGTTGTTAAAAAAATCAAAGCTTGTTCCAAATGAAGGAAAGCGCACAGACCCTGCACATCCAGCAATATATCCAACCTTTGAGCCTCCTGTACTGTCAAAGCTGCGTGGCCAGCAGAGGAAGATGTACAACCTTATCGTCAGAAGGTTCTTGGCCGTATTTGCCGAGGAAGCTACGAGAGAAAGTTTGATAATTGAAATGGACATAGAAGGAAACAAATTCAAGGTTGTAGGCAAAAAAACAATCAATCCTGGATGGACAAAATACTATGGTAAGTTTCTTGCTTTCGAAGAACATCAGTTACCTGAATTGAAAGTAGGCGACAAGCTAAGTGTGAAAAAAGTCAACTTAAATGAAAAGGAGACACAACCGCCTGGACGTTTTAGTCAGGGATCTATATTGAAAGAGATGGAAAAAAAGGGTCTTGGTACACGTGCAACACGTGCAGAAATTTTACAAACATTATACAATCGTAGATACATAACTGGAAAGAGCATAGTAGTGACGAGACTTGGAGAAGTTGTTACAAAAGTCTTGAAAGACAATTGTCCAAGAATACTCAGCGAGGAAATGACGAAGAAGTTTGAGAAAGAGATGGAAGATGTATATAATGGGAAGAAAAAACGTGAGCAAATCATTAAGGAAGCAAAGAAACTATTGACTGAGGTATTAAAAGATTTCAAAAAAGATGAGAAGAAGATTGGCAAGAAATTGCTGAAGGGGCTTATCGATGCCAGAGCTGCAGAACGTGACATGGGACCGTGCCCAAAATGCGGCCAAAATTTACGTGTAATAGTATCTAAGAAGAGCGGCAAAAGGTTTGTTGGTTGCAGTGGATATCCGAAATGTGTTACAGGATTTCCATTGCCCCAGCGAGGATTCATAACAAAGTTAGGTACGAAATGTAAGGAATGCGGTATGATGATGATACAGGTTAAAAGACAGGGACAGCGACCATACAGAATGTGCATAAACCATAAGTGCAAAAGTAAGGAAAACTGGGGAAAGAAAGGAAAGAAAAAAGTGGCTAAGGGAAAAACTGTCAAAAAGACATCTACTAAGAAATAAAGTTATTTGTATTGGAAATCAACTTTAATTATGATAAAACAAATGCGCCAGAAGTTGAACTTAACAAAATCCAAAAAAAATCATACAAAGGAATTCTCAATAACAGGTCTCCTGCCGTTGTTTATAATAACAGTATGTGTGGTATTCTCTTTCGTGTTCACTGTTCTGACGGTGCCGCTAGGCGCGGTTGGCACTGACATAAAAGTGGTATTCATAACGATGCTTGTCGTAAGCACGACCGTGGCATCAGCCGTGTCATTAATTTTCTACATGTTCTTCCTTAACAAATAATTGGTAAGACAGAATCCCTGTAACGATTCTGTTAACTTAACGGGACTTTTGAGGTGAAAATCAATGAATGTTAACCATCGGAACTCAACCCATGATATATATAAAAACGCAAGGAGTCTAGATTATAATTGTGAGGATATGCCTAGGAGCTTCTTTCTCTATAAACTAGCGATGGATGACTCACTACCCTCAAATTTTGAGGACAGTTTCTCGAAAAGTAGAATAAAAGACAACATAAAAGAAATAGAATTGTCCAAAGACGATAAAAGAACGTATCTTCTAGTTGTCGATAAGAAAGAGGCGAATTATATTTATGGGTATTTTTTCCAATTGCGTGACGACCTAAGCCGAAGCATATTGGATTTGAGTAGTGGTGAAATTACGCTTGAAAAACTAGAGAAGGATAAATCCATAATCGAAAAGTCTCATTTCGTCCTCGATTTAAGCCGCAAGTTATTTTTAGGAGAATTCAATCAAAACGGCATAAGATATTTCAGACCACTAGAAAATTATTTGAATGATCGTTTGGGTAGGGAAGATATACAAGTGGAACTAGTCCTCAATAAGGAAGCATATAGTGTAAATGAAAGTAAGGTAAAATCAATCTTTGTTAGAATTAGCAGACCGAAGCTTGCATTATACTCTGATATGTTTGGGTTGACTATACCAGAAACTATAACGAATTCAGCTCCTAAAAAAAACGATAATGGGTTCTATATTGAGATTAAGATAAGTTCTGGAAATAGAAAGACTCTACAAAAGGACTTTGTTAATAGAATAATGGAAAGGTTCGAAGGCATTAGAGACCCAAATGCAGTCAAGCGATTGCAAATTAAAGAAACAGACCACGATATCCCTTACGAGCTTGTTGGAGAGAAAAAGTTAAGAAGGAAAATAGAACTCGAAGGAAAATCAAAAGAGGAGATATTTTCGGACATTGTCACTGTATATGAAGATTTGAACTTAGAGGAACTTTTTGATGGTGAAGAAGATGATGATGAGGATTAGAAAATATTTAGACATAATAACTATATCCATTGTTTCAATTGTAGTAACTAGTCTCTTAGTTTATCTTACAAATTTTAGAGAAGTGTTTATGGTTGAAAAAATTTACCGTGAAGTGTTTACATTATTTGGGGTCTTTTTCGGTGCATTGATAACTGCATATACCATATTGACAGCAATGCATATTTCTAAAAGTTTAAAAGACACTTCAGCATTCAGACGATTGAATACTTATTTCTTGGCATCCATTTATACTGTTATTCTATCAATGATTCTAGGGTTTAGTTTTTACTTTTTGAATTCATCAATTCTGTTTTTTATTCAAATTCTATTTTCTATATTTTCAATGTTGATGATGTCATACCTTATAAAAATACTACATCAACTTCTTAACGTAAGATAGTTCTACTAATCACAAACCGTAATCTAGGGTTCAAGTTTCTATAAAATCGAGCAAATTCTTCAGCTTTTTCTTTAGTCTTAAAGTAATTTTTGTATCCATTTTCGTTTGCGTTGATTTCATTGCCGTTCTTATCAAAAATTCTGATAACGAAACTATGATTCAATCTGCTATTTGTTCTGGATCTCGGCTTTCGCTTGGCAATCGGCTTGTTTTCCATCGAACATTTTAGCAATCCATTCCATCTGTTGTTGCCCAAGTCCAAGCTGATATCTGCAACTTCACTTGGAGTTTTTCCGTCTAACGCCTGATGCGGTCTGACAAAGTTGTAGTATGTCCGATAGCTGTCCGTCAGTATGTTGTTCCCTTTCTTGAATCCACGGACAACCTTGTCACGCTCACGGAAAGAGCCGTGATACCTCTCGATTCTGTTGTTGTTCCGTTTCTTCCTTATGCCAGCAAGCCTTGTGTGCTTTGTTCTCGGCAACCGCCAAGTGCTGAACTCTTTTTTGATTGCTCTGTTGTAGGATTGCAGACCGTCTGTTATTATCTCGTCTGGCTGGTCAACTGCAACTTGCTTGGCTTTCTGGAACACCTTCCTTGCGTCTTTTATCTCCCTGCGTTTTGTGACTTGGTTCGCAATCAGAAACCTCGTCTTGGGGTCGAGCACATTCCAATTCCATAACCATTCACCATTAACCTTTACCATCTGCTCGTCTGCCTGCCACGTTCCAGAAAGCTCTGGCTGTAGCTGGTCGACATAGCGGTTCATTATCGCCATAAACTTCTTAATCCACTTGTAGAGTGCAACGTGCGATATTTCGAGATTGTAGAACTGCTTGAGATGGTCTTGTATCTTGCGAAGTGAAATTCCTTTGAAATACAAATCGAGGACAAGACCGACAACTTTCGCATTGCCTTTAATCTTCTTGACGGGTTCTGCTACGAATTTTCTGTTGCAATTCTTACACAGATAGCGTTGCTTGATGCCAGTATTGGTTTTCCTTTTGCCCCTCTTGATTATGTAATCAGAGTAACAATATACACATCGGCTGGCTAACTCTTGCTGGATCTCAAACGCATTCTGCTGGTTGATACGTTCTTTTATTTTGAGCCACATCTTAACGGACTGGATGTGCTTGCAGTCCAATCTTCTGTATTTGAAGTCTGGGCACTCGCAAGTGAACCCGAAGCCGTTGTTCCTTACAATGTATTTCCTGTCAGTGCTCTGAGAAGGAATAAGGTAAGTGTCCATATCCAATGCTTTCGGGCTCACGCCCTTAGCCAGAATTGAGTGGGCACGTATAGTTCTCATTTGTGTTAGCTGTTTGGTTTCCAAATCAATCACCTCCAAACCAATCACTCATACTATCCGTTTCAAACTCCAAATATTCTATCTTATCCATATTTCCTCACCTATTACTTTCAAAGTAATATATTTCATAATAATATATTATATAGATAACTATTTAAGTCGTTACTTTTATAATAATATATTATGAAGTATAACACCGACAAATATTTCAAGTCCGAACAACCAAGTAATGTTATGGGAAAAATTAAGATAACTCTCGACGGTTTCTCTTGTGAAAAATGTGGTCATAAGTGGGTTCCCAAAAAGAAGAGCCGTCCTCGTGTTTGCCCAAAATGTAAAAGTGCTTGGTGGGACACCCCAAGAAAAAACAAAAAGAAAAAGTGATTGTGTGAAAATGAATTCGGTATATGTAGCGGAATGTGTTAAATTTATGAAAGGGATGGACGACAATCTTGTAGATTTGACTGTGACTTCGCCTCCTTATGATGACTTAAGGGATTACAATGGCTACAAATTCGGTTTTGAAAACATAGCTCGTGAGCTGTTCAGGGTCACAAAAAAAGGCGGTATAGTAGTCTGGGTTGTTGGCAAGAAAGTCAAGAAGGGCGATGTTATACTCACACCATTAAGGCAAGCTTTGTTCTTTCAATCAATAGGGTTTCGGATGCACGACATAATGATATACAGGAAAAAGAACACGCCGTTTATGAGGAGTAACGCCTATACAAATGGATATGAATTTATGTTTGTCCTTTCGAAAGGAAAACCCAAGACCTTTAATCCTATTAAAGTTCCTACAGTGCGAAGCGGATGGGAAAAAATGCCATACAACAGAAAATCCGATGGGGTAATCAAAAAGACGATGGGCAAGTTAAAAACCAAAAAGGTCAAAGACAACATATGGGAATATGCGGTTGGTCTGCACGGGACTACAAGCGATAGGATTGCTTTCAATCATCCAGCCGTCTTTCCAGAAAAGCTTGCAGAAGACCACATACTCTCTTGGAGCAATACGGGTGATTTGGTGTTCGACCCAATGTGTGGATCTGGGACTACGTTGAAGATGGCGAAGATAAACGACAGAAAATATTTGGGTTGTGACATTTCGAAAGAATATGTAGACATATCCAAAGCACGGTTAAAGAG
>CAYVFQ010000016.1:0-9224 GCA_964451045.1 uncultured archaeon | reverse complement strand
GTTCTTACGTCTGAGAGAACTTTCCCATTTGAATCGACTATCCCAGCACCAAATGTATGCGCGGTGGACTCTATACCAAGGCAGATTGAATTTTTATCTTTTGATTCACCATCTTTCATCGGAACCGCACCTAAATAATTTGTTTAGACGGAAAAGATTAAATAACTCTTTACAAGTAGATGATATGAACATAGATGAAGTTTTGAAACTCGGCATACAACCGGACATAGTAAAAAAACTAAAGGAAGAAAATATACAGAGATTATATCCCCCACAGGAGGACGCAATAAAGAGCGGATTGTTAAAGGGAGAAAATGTAATTCTCTCAGTTCCCACGGCTGCAGGTAAGACATTGATCGCAACGCTCGCAGCTGTAAATAAACTTTCCAAAAAGGGAGCGAAGGCAGTATACATAGTGCCGCTAGTGGCTCTTGCGAACGAGAAATACGAATATTACAAGAAACTGTTCAAAAGGAAGTGGAAAGTCGCGCTCTCCGTTGGTGATTTGGATTCGTCTGACCCAAAGCTTTCAGAATATGATCTCATCATCTGCACAACGGAAAAGCTGGATTCGCTTATAAGGCACGGCTCAAGGTGGATAGATGAGATAGAGCTTGTCATAATAGACGAAATACACATGTTGAACGATCCCTCAAGAGGACCAACGCTGGAAATTCTGATAACTCAGTTAAAAGAAATCATACCGAGTGCCCAGTTTCTAGGTCTATCGGCAACGATAAGCAATTCTGACGAGCTTGCAGATTGGCTGGATTCGGAATTGGTTATAAGCGATTTCAGACCGGTAAAACTCTATGAAGGGGTTTCTTTTGGAGAAAAAATAAAATTTTTTGACAAAGATGATTATAGGATAAGTGGGATCGAAGCGGAAAGGTCGATTTTAAAAGATACACTCAAGCTTAAAAAGCAGGCGATATTTTTTACATCAACCAGAAGAAATGCTGAAAGTCTGGCTGAAAGGTTGGCAATTACATTAAAGCAGGAACTTACGGGCAAGGAAAAACAGAAACTAGAAAAGGTTTCCAGTAATATCTTGAACACCCTTGAATCGCCCACAAGGCAGTGTAAAAAACTTGCAGAGTGCGTTAAATATGGATCAGCATTCCATCATGCAGGTCTTATGAGAAAACAAAAAAGGCTTATAGAGGATAATTTCAGAGAAGGGGTAATAAAGTCTATTTCTACTACACCAACTCTCGCAATGGGCGTGAACCTACCAGCGTTCAGAGTAATAGTAAGAGACACGAGAAGGTATTATCGTGGTCTTGGCAATGTCTATATACCAGTCCTTGAATACAAACAAATAGTTGGACGCGCAGGTAGGCCACAGTACGACGAATATGGGGAATCTATTTTATTTGCAAAAAACGAAGGCGAGGCGGAAAAACTAACAGACCATTACATTTTTGGAGAACCTGAAAAAATACGATCAAAACTTTCAATAGAACCTATACTAAGAATGCATGTCTTGTCATTGATATCAAACTCGTTTGCTGGAACCAAGGAAGCTTTATTTGAGTTCTTTTCCAAAACCTTCTATGCATATCAGTATGGAGACATATCCTCAATAGAGGAAAAAGTCGACGAGATTTTAGAAGATCTAGAATCTTGGCATTTCATCATGAAAAAAAACAACAAGGTTAAAACAACAAGACTTGGGAAACGCGTCACGGAACTTTATCTGGACCCGCTGACAGCCCACAACTTCGTAACTTCGATGGAAAACCTGAGACAAAAGCTTGAGCCGTTCGGTGTTTTACAGCTTATTTCAAATACATCAGAAATGTTTCCAACATTCCTAAGTTCATCGGAACATTCAAAAATAAACCAGATTATAGCAGAGCGTGGTCATATGCTATTACAGAAGGCACCTCCACAATGGGATTTTGAGTTTGAGAGATTTATGAGAAGTATAAAGACTTCTATGCTCATAGAGGCTTGGATAAACGAAAAGACAGACGACGACATTCTCAGGGAGTTCAAAATTGCGCCAGGAGAACTAAGATCAAGACTGAAAATTGCAGATTGGCTCCTTTACTCTTTGCAAGAGTTGATGCTGCTGATGGGAATGAAGGAACATCTGAAAGATATCAGAAAGATACGAATACGTGTTATGTACGGCGCGAGAGAAGAATTGCTTCCATTGGTGAAGCTAAAATCCATAGGCCGCATAAGAGCTAGAAAATTATTCAGTTCAAATATCAGATCTCTGGATGATCTTAGAAAAGTTCCAATCAGAACACTCTCACATCTATTAGGTCCAAATATAGCTAAGACAGTAAAAGACCAGCTTGGCGAGAAAACAGAAAGTAAAAAGAAACAATCATCGTTACGGATTTATTAACAAAATGACATTCTTATTTTATGTTCAAGAATTATGGGATATTTGGTTTGTTTCTGATTCTTCTGGCAGAGTTTTCCATGTTCTTTAAGATAACGCCATTTTATCAATGGTTTGTATTCACAATTTGGTTCGGATATATACTTCTAGTCGACGCTTCGGTATTTATGTTAAAAAAGAAGTCCTTGTTGTCAACGTATCCAAAAAGATTCGTTGGCCTGTTTGTACTTTCTCTAGGATCGTGGCTTCTGTTTGAATTTTACAATACATTCCTTCAGGGATGGCATTATGCAGGAGTTGCAGAGCCAGAATGGTTACATTATTCGCTTGCTTTTTCAACAATACTTCCGGCGATACTTGAGACAAGTGATCTGATAAGACAATTCCACTTGTTTGATAAGCTGAAAATCAAGGGATTAAAAGTCAAGGTAAACAAACACATTTTGACGGGACTCGTGTCATCAGGGGTAATACTATTAGTGATACCAATACTTTATCCGTCCCCTTATATGTGGGCATTTGTCTGGACAGGATTCATATTTCTGTTAGAACCAATAAACTTCACGCTAATTCACAACGACAAATCACTTTTAATGCAGTTGAAAGAAAGAAAATTCAATACAATAATATCTGTATTTCTTGGCGGCTACATATGTGGTTTCTTGTGGGAATTTTGGAACTATTGGGCAAATGCCAAATGGTATTACAGTGTGCCAATTTTAGAGAACGTGAAACTATTTGAGTTGCCAGTACTCGGATATGGTGCCTATGGATTCTTTGCTCTCGAGCTCTATGTAATGTACCAATTTGCTAGAATGATGCTGTCAAAAGAATTGAAAATTAAAATTTAATTTTCATTATGGGGTTGTTGGGATTTGAACCCAAGTCTTGACCGCCCGAGGGTCAGATCCTGAACCAAGCTAGACGACAACCCCAGCTACATTATTGTCGGAAGCAGTGAAAGTAAATATACCGCGGCAAACTTGCCTATTTCAACACCAATCTTTTTCATTTCACTCCATACTTTCAAATTATTTCTATATCTGATTGATACGAGAAAAGTAATAACCGAAAACACAGAGAAAAATATCCAATACGAACCAACGGTTACCGCAGCATATACTGTGGCGGCAGCCCACAGTCCACTGAATAATATTGTTATCTTTACAGCAGTGCCTTTCAGATATTTGTACGTGCTTTCTCTGTCTGCGATGTCGTCCATGAGTTCATTTGCGAAACCCCCCAACACTAGAATGACCAAAGTGAGTATTTTTGGGGAAGTTGCGAAAGCAAAGTATCCAATTATTGCATAACCTAAGATTAGAGTTAACGTATCCAATATCGGAACTTTTTGAACTTTTATATTGTATATTGAAATAAGTGCAACAAAGAGCATGGCATAAATAAGACTATGCTGATATGTCATAAGCAATCCAGTCACTAATGATGTGAAAGTAAGGCCAAGCATAGCCCTCTTAGAAAGCCCAAAGTCTCTATCTTTATCAATAATATCGTTCATCAGATTCATACTTACAGCCAACAGACACCAGCCCAGTATTGGCGAAACGAGGGACAATGTAAACGTCCCTGAGTCCAGTATACCCATCAGTATTGGAATTAGTAGAGCAGGCACATATTCAATTCTGTAAAGCGTATCTCCATGATACTTCTTTACCATAAATTCACCTATTATTTACTTTTTTTTGCAAAAGTTAAAAATCCCGTATGCATGATTCCCATAGTCTTCGGCCTTATAGTGTAATCGCTTTTCCATTCACGCACTATGCTTTCTACGGTTTTTATTTTACCGAACTTATTTTTTTTCAGTTCTTTGATATTCTCAGTTAGATGCTCTATTGTCGGCGAATAGATGACGATTTGGCCATTACTATCAAGGGCATTGTAAGCATGCTTCAGAACTTTTTTAGCGTCTTTAAGGTCAAGCGTAATCAAATCAACGCGTTTTTCTTTGATGCCTTTTGTAATATCCGCGTTTCTTAGGATTATGAACTTAGATAGCCCAGAGTTCTTTATGTTGTCTTTTGCAAGTTTTACGAACCTTTCATCTTTTTCATAAGTGTAGACTTTTCCAGGTTTCAAATATTTTGCTAAAAATATTGCAAGGAATCCGCTTCCTGTTCCAGCATCCACGACCTTGCTCCCAGGATATACTTCAGTATATGCAAGTATTAGTGAAGCATCCTTCGGCATTATTATCTGTGGGCCGCGTTTTAATTTTTTCATCTAATACCCTGAGACTTTTCCAATTCCATTAGTGCCATTATGCGTTTGTATGTCAACGGGTGTGTACGGAATATTTCACCAAACCTCATTAGTGGGTTTTTCTTCTCCCATTTCATGGCATCTTTTAATTCAGTTTCACTCAACTCCAAGTCCTTGTATTGGGATGATAACATTGAGACTTCATTTACTGATGAAACTGGATCTGCTATAAAGAATGAACGCACTGCGGAATTTTCTTTGGTTTTATCCATGCTGAGACCGTAGGTTATCTTTGCTAATGCACTTGCAAGCAGTCTTGGTTTTACATTCATTCCAGCAAACCGGTCGCTGTGATACTCTCGGAGTCTGCTCAATAAAAGGACCAGCAAGTTTGTGATGAAATAAATTATGAAAGCCGCTACTCCAATCATTATCGCTGCAATTCCTCTGTCGCGATCTCTTCTCTGAGGGGCAAAAATTGTGAACCTTGCAATGAAATAAGCGATGACTGGAACTACCGACACCATTGTCATGACTATCATGTCTTTATGCTTTATGTGCCCCACTTCGTGGGCGACAACTGCTCTTATCTCATTCTTAGTTAGGGTGTTAAGCAGCCCACTTGTGACAACGAGTGTCGCTGAACCGGGTGTTCTTCCAAATACAAACGCATTCGGGCCTCCCATCCTTGCAATAGCCATTTTTGGTATTGGAACTTTATTCTCAATACAAAGTTCACGGACAGTTTCCTGAAGCCACGTATATTCATTTTCCTTCAGCAGTCTCATGTTTGTGGTCCACCATATTATCTTCGGACCAATCAGCCACTGTATGAAAACGATAACTATTGCAGAAACTACGATGACAATCCACGATAATTCAAAGTAATACCCGACAGCTGCCAACAAACCGAACAGAAACCCAAATAACAATATCATTGTAAGTGACATTGTTAACCATAAACTCATTACCATGCTGTCCACCGATTGTATGTATATTTCTAACATTTAAAGTTTTAGTAATATAAATAAAAAACTATGAAAGCAACAATAACTACAACATTCATCGGATGCTTCGGTATTGACGACAAAAACAAAATAATTGGATACGTCGAGTTTCCAAGAGATCCTAAGAAGATAGCAGAGAAAATGATTGAATCAAATCTCGGTCTCATCAAGGAGGAGAAAAATGTCGAAGGCATACTGAAAAAGAAAGGATTTAAAAAAATCGAAAAAGGAAAAAATGAATTTATATTAAGGAACCTTGCTAAGCTTGCAGTTGAAAAAAAGTTCGTTAAAAATAAGGCGGAATTTAACAGTTTTGTAAGTAAGATAAACCTCGAGCTTGCTAAAGTGGACATAAAGAAAGCGGTTGGCAAGGATAAACTAATAATACAGGTCAGCGGCGCTATTGATGAACTGGATAAGTCGACGAATATACTTGTAGAACGTCTCCGCGAATGGTTCGGACTGCATTTCCCTGAGATGGATAGAATCGTTAGTAGCAATGACAAATATGCAGAGATAGTGAAGAATTTCGGTTCAAGGAAATTGATAGAGCATCCAGATCTTTCTTATTTCAAAGAAAAAAGCATGGGTATAGACTTTAGCAAAAAGGATGCAGAGAGTGTAATGAAATTTGCCGAAGAAATAACGGAGCTTTATAGAACTAAGGACAAACTTTCCAAATACCTAGACGAACTCTTGAAAGAAGTCGCCCCGAACACAAGGGATATCGCCGGTCCAGTGCTTTCAGCGAAACTGATTTCACTTGCTGGCGGCTTGGACAAGCTTGCCCGCATGCCATCAAGCACAATACAACTGCTTGGTGCAGAAAAAGCGCTTTTCAGGCACCTTCGTGGTAAGGGTAAGAGTCCTAAGCATGGAATCATAATAATTCACAGATTCATACAAAGAGCGCCGAAATCTGTCAGCGGAAAACTTTCAAGAACGATCGCGTCAAAAATTTCCATAGCGGCTAGAATGGATTTTTATTCGAAAGAGTATAAAGGTGCGGAATTGAAAAAGGAGCTTGAAGAGAAGGTGAAGGAAATAATTGGGAAATCTAGAAAAACGAAGCATGGTCGTTAAGATGGCAAAAGAAAAAATAAAATGCCATAAAACTTTTGATGGAGTGTTCTTGGTCGGAGACAAGTTCGCGACAGTAAACATGATACCTGGAGCAAAAGTCTATGGAGAACAGTTGGTAAAGTTCGGAAATAAAGAATACAGAATTTGGGACGTCTACCGAAGCAAACCAGCGGCCGCTATGAAGAAACGTTTGAAGAGATTTCCGTTGAAGAAAGGAATGTCTGTACTTTATCTCGGCGCTGCATCCGGAACTACGGTGTCCCATTTCTCCGATATTGTTGGCAAAGAAGGTATAATCTACGCCGTCGACATAGCCCAGAGAGTATTAAGGGACCTTATACCCCATGCCGAGAAGCGCGGTAACATTGTGCCAATTCTAGCAGATGCAAGAAAACCCGAAACTTATGAGAACACAATCATTGGTAAAGTAGAGCTAATATTTGAGGACGTTGCAAGCAAAGATCAAATCCCGATTCTTGCTAGAAACTCTGAAAAGTTTTTGGAAACTGGGGGATATGCAATGATTGCTATAAAATCTCAAAGTATTGATGTGACAAAAGATCCAAAAAAAATATACAAGAAGTGCCTTGATGAATTAAAGAAATATTTCGAGATTATAGACAAAGTTGAACTTGACCCATACGAAAAAATGCACTTGTTTGTCGTGCTGAGATATAAAGGATAGTGTTGGTGGGGGACAAGGACTCTAAAAAAATCGATTACCTCGTAGGGTTTATCCTGTCCCAACCACCTGCCCAAGTCAAATTAAAAAAACTATACGAATCTTCTATGATTTGATAGTACAAACCTTCCCTTCATTGCGGATATTTGGCCAGTCCTTTCATCAAATCCTATGCTTGTTATTTCCAACATTATCTCACCCTCCATTATCTGAACGGTATTACTCCAGGTCTGTAATAGACCCCTGCGTTGAAGCCCATTATATTCTTTTGGTCCGAATGAGGTACCTTACCCGGAGTAGTTTCCAAGAAACTGCGTCCACAGTTTCTGCAAAATACCCTTCTTTGGTTATAACCATCAACAAACTTCATGGTTCTGTGTGACTTACATCTAATGCAATTCATATGACCACCAAACTATCTAAGAACATTTCAATTTTGATATATACCCAACTTTCGAGGGAGTAAACTTCCGCTGAGTTTTTTTGAAGAAAAAGCAATAGGCTATCCTTTGGCTTTTTTTACTTGGTCCAGCACACAATCCTTGAACTCTTTCACTTCGCCTATTTTAACAGAACCGCCAGCAGCGTTCCTGTGCCCACCACCATTACAGCACTTTTTCATGAGCTTACCCATGTGCACTATCCCGGTCTGACATCTGGCGTGGACTTTGAATCTGTTGCCACGTTTCTCAAGCAGGAAAATTATCTTATCTTTGTTATCCGTGCTTACGTTAGTCGCTATAGGAGATCCGATTCTGGCTATAAGGGGTCTGATAGTGGAAATTATTACATCGTCAACGCTTTCCGCGTTCTTCCAGAATTCTTTCTTGGTTTTTTCGTATACTGTCTCAAATCTTCTATTCGCCGTCTTTAGTTTGTAATTTGATAGCATACCTTCTAGATTTTCTGATTCGTTCAAAATTTTGATAATAGCTTTAGATTTCAAATGACTTTCTTCCATTTTTGTTGACAATATAGAATTATACAATACCTTGCTTGCTTTCCAAAAAATTGTATTTGTTATATCGTCCTTCTTCTTTGCTTTGGTCCATTTAGTTATCAAATCCTTGCAATCATCGAATGCATAATCCCCGATTGTTCCGAGAACCGCCATCCATTCCTTGTCTTTCAAATCCACGATTTCCGACAATAACTTGTAGCTTACATAGCTCACGGGCTGATATCTTTCTTCGTTGCTATATCTCGGATTTATATAAATAATCTTTTTACTGTTCATTCTACGTTTTAACATGTGATGGTCTATTATCAGTATGTCCGCGGGCAATTTCTTCAATTCTTTTTGTGCGTTTGAAAATGCTATGTCAAGGATGATTATTTTGCTAAACTTTCGTATCTTATTAGTTTTGGAAAGCCTCTCCATATCGTCTACAGTCAGATCTATTGTTTCGATGTCATTCAATCCAAGCTTTTCCAATGCAGAAACAAAGATAGCAGCTGAGCAATAGCCATCAACATCTGAATGATGAAGTACAATGACGTTGTCAGAATCAGTTATGCTTTTGACAAAATTTTGGCCCTTCTCAAAAAGTTCAGGCAGTTCGTACTTACCCAGTCTTCTTTTCAGTATCTTTTTTAATTTCAGTAATTTCACCCAAATCTTTCAATGAATCTTTGTCTAACAAAATCATTTGGACCGCCTGATGGGCCTGCGCTTGGGGGGCGAGCATTCTGAACTCCAAGACAGACAATGAACTATCAAGTTGATGCAAAAGCAAAGCCTCGAAGTTTCTCGGAGGTGTGGGACCCGCGTCTCCATAATGTGCAGCTACTATATGTATAACTTCCTCAGGAAATCCTCTGTAGTAAAGTTCGGCTACAGCGAGCATTGTGTGGTCTAGCAGTACTCCCG
>CAYVFQ010000015.1:0-10591 GCA_964451045.1 uncultured archaeon | reverse complement strand
GTATCGAACAACCTGCAATCGTGGAAGTTCGGTGGCAAGATAACCAATGTAACTGGGACTACAGGCGGGCAGATATTTGTACTGCCTGTGAATCCTGAAAGCCTTATTGGTTTCTGGCCTCTTGACAACAGCAGCGGCACGACTGCATACGATTATTCTGAAAATAACAACCCTGGGACACTGACAAACATGGCCAGCCCTGCCACGGAGTTCA
The DNA here is from genome assembly GCA_964451045.1 of uncultured archaeon. GTDB lineage: Archaea > Aenigmatarchaeota > Aenigmatarchaeia > CG10238-14 > SCSR01 > CAYNTH01. Next base: position 10,377 of record CAYVFQ010000015.1, on the reverse strand, counting down.
GCGGTTGGCAGAACTCTAGTACATGCAAAGCTGGAAGAAGTTGCCTTAACTTCTATGGAGACGATGATTATGTGACTTTAGGAACCGCTGTAGAGTTAGAGATGGGAACAGGATCTATAACTGTGTCGATGTGGATAAAGCCAAGATATTGGTATAGTGGGCAGAGTGATTATAGGGGTTTATTTTACGGAGGTGCTACTGGAGGTAACCATGGTTATGGAACAGCACTTTATAGAAACGACTTTAGATACGAAGTATATGGTAGCACTGGAGGAAGACAAAATGCCAATGTAGACATCGGACTCCAACCAGATCAGTGGAATCACGTAGTCACTGTGTTTGACGGTGTTGATAATGTAATAATAGCTTATCTAGATGGTATAGAAAAATCTCGACTGGAGCTTGATGATCCCGGAGATGTGCAGAATTCTGGCTCATTCATGATTGGGACCCATGGTGCAGCTGGTTGGTATTTCAACGGTACTATAGACGAAGTAATGGTATTCAATACATCGTTGTCTACAGAAGAAGTAGCATCCTTGTATGAAACGAGCGCGAAAAAACTGGTAACAACTGGCTCGGAATCAATTTCCGCCAAAACGGACGTAAGCGTCGTACTTGCAAATCCTTCTGGGCAGACCAAGTTCGACGACATAAAAGTCACCAGTTCCGGCAAAAAAATAAACCTGATAATACCCTACAGCAACGTGGACATAAACGGTACATTGCGATTGCCGAAAGGCGACCACCGCGTTGAGATTAGGCATATGGGCATCAACAGCACTTCTAGCAGACCGATTATACAGATAACGAGAGCTTGAATTGTAATGGCTTTAAATTTTTTTCTATGTCTCTAATAATTGTATGGGAATCATAGAGCGAAAAATAAAACATATAAAACCTGAGAAGGAAGATTTCAAAGACATTAAAGAAGGCGTAGGTATAAAGAGAACTGGAAGGAAAAGAGAGGACATTAAAATATACAATCTCAGGCCTCGTAGGGAAGAATTAGTACAACTTCTGTTTCCTTCTGATGACCCAAAAAAGACAATTTTTAGAATGGGTAAACTAGGCCGTGTAGAAAATTCCAAAAGGTTAGTTCCTGGAACTGATGTAAGCGATGTTTCAATTTATATCAAAGAAGGACTTGAAAGACCTGAGAAAATATTTGACATTTTCCTTTACCTAGAAAAGAAGAACATGTGGCAAAGCATATACGTACCTAATATCATACGTAGGGGTGTAAAATTCGTCTACATGGAAGATGATAAGAAAACCCTTCAGAAATACGTTTCCCAAATACAGGATGTAGATACGAGAATTAAATACCAATCTATACTTGATCAATACAAGAGACTCAAATAAATTTTGCCCCAATCCCCAGCTCAAACATCTCCTGTATCACAACGCAGATGTTGTGGCACAACATCTTTATCCAGATTTCTTAGAAACGTTATAAATTGCATATTCTGGCATTGACGACTTGTTTAAAATAGAGATTTGTTCGAGTTTGTAATCGTCGAAGAGTGTTTTACATACGGAAGACTTGTACGGCTCCACATGGCACCAGTACCCATCATCGAAAATTATGCAGTCTGTTTTGTTGAAAAGTTCATCCATAACCTTTTCATCTTGGCCATTCCATACCTGCAAAGAACCTTTGCCCATAACCAGGAATATGCTCGGTACATGGGACATTATATAGCAATCATCGTCTACATAATTCATTTCACTAATCACGAACTCGCGATAAGACCGCGCCTGTTTTGCTTCTTCTATCTCCAATGACGGGGTTGATATGGACGGTAGATTCTGCACGAATGAAATGAATATCAAAACTATAACGCCAAAGTTAAGGACTTCTCTGTAAAATCGTTTTTTAGGAAGTTGGGTCAACAAATTCGCACCTATTGACGATAGGAAGATAAACGGAGGGTACATTATCAACGTATATCTAACGTCAACCCCATACTTTACGCTGCCTGCGTAGAAAAACGCATATACAAAAAAGAACAAAATGAACCATGTCATCATAAATGTGAAAGTTCTCTTGTCCTTTGTGAAAACGTATGCAGCGCCTATCACTGCAAATATCGTGAATAGAACTGGATGCCCTATAGTCTCGTATCCATGGATCCAGAAGATGAGATTTGTAGGTATGTTTACTTGAGCATATTCAAAGCTAAACTTTTTACCATCGCTCCCCCATGCCTCAGTCTGCGAAGCGTAATTCATGTGAACAAGGTATGGAATCAAAAGAATGAAGAACAACACCCATACCAACAAAAACTTCTTTTCCCTTACTTTGGTAAAGAATTTGTCATACATTACCAATGTCATTATACCAAAGATTGGAAGCAGTAGTACTCCCTCCGACCTTATCTGCATGGCATAAGCAAGAGTCGACATTGCCAATATTTGGGACTTAAAGGTGTCGTCCCTAAAGGAAAAAAAGAAAGAAACTGCAGCAAATAGTGTGAAAAATGTGAAGGCTGGACTAGTAGCGGTTGTAGAAGACCACATTATGTGTATAGGTATCAGTGAGAACAGCAAAGCCGAATATAGTGATATTTTATCGTCCCTCGTTATCAAATACGACATCAGGAACATGAGAACTGGTGTCAGGCTGCTCAAAACTATGGAAAGGTTAGAAGCGGCAGTTGTGCTTATGCCAAAAAGTAAATATGCAACTGCCACAAGGAACGGATAACCATTAGGCCACTTCATCAAATCGTATTCGTAACACTCATTACCGTAGCCGTAGTTGCATAGAGCCCCCTTTCCGTTTATGAGTATTTCCTTGCCGATATCAAGGTATATGTCTTCGTCAAAGAACAGTCTTGTTGTTCTCGGCGCGATGAAGGCTCGCAAAAAGAATGAAATAGAAAAGATCAAAGCCAAGATTATCCAAGTTTGAAGACTTACCTTGGAAAGTTCTCTCCTGATTTCTTTATAGTTAAAACCAATTGCGAGAACAATCACTGAAAAATTTACAAAAAGGAAAACTGGCGACAGGTTTGTTATCGCGTTTTCTAAGGTCTCTGCCTTTGTGTTCGTAGTAGAGTAGTTTACAAGAAGTAATGTCAATGCGAACAAAATCGCAAGCGGCAGCAATACCTGAAACTTGTCCCTTAGATTGTAACGATGGATATTGTTCAAAAATCCTCTTTTTTTCCATTTATATCCATCGTACGAATAGTTGCTGCGTTTGCTGTATCCCACAAAACCACTAAATTAAATTTTTTTCTGGTTTACTTAAATTCCACAAAGAAATTCCCGAGTATCAAATAAGGCGCCTTGTTTTTCAGCATAACTTCTATCCCGTCATCTGGAGTATTAACTATTGGAAACCCGTGAAGGTTAAAGCTTGTGTTTAGCACGATTCCGTCTCCTGTAATTTTCTTAACGCTCTCTATCAGTTTTCTGTATAGCGGATTCTCATTCCCTAGCATCTGCGGTCTTGCAGAGCCATCTACGTTAACGACAGCCCTTATCCTTTCCAAGACTTCCGGTTTCGAGAAATATCCCATTGTCATGAACTTGTCATAACCCTTTATGCTAACAAAAAACTTTTCCGATTCTTCTTTAAGCAGCGACGGACAGAATGGCTGGAACCAGTTCCTCTGCTTTATTTTCATGTTCAAATCATTCTTCGCTTTAAGTGAATAAGCAGGTGCTACTATCGAGCGGTTTCCCAGTGCCCGTGGTCCGTATTCCATACGTCCCTGATACCACAATACGTAATTGCCTTTTGATACCGTCTCTGCGGTATGGCCTGCAATGTCGTCGATTCGCTCATATTTCAGTTTGTCGTCATGTCTCCTAAGGGAATCCAGAATCGTATCCTCTGAATACTCTGGGCCAAAGAACACATTGTTGAAATTTACTTTTGAAGCACCATTCAATTCGTTATTTACCTGAAGAGCAGCTCCTAGAGCCAAACCACCATCACCCATGTGAGGAAATACAAACCAGTTCTTCAAACCATCGATATCCTTTATCAGCATGTTCGCTTTTATGTTCGATGCGACCCCTCCAGCCCAGCACACATTGCCCATTCCAGTGTGCTCTATTGCATTTGCAAAAAGTTTGACAAGGTTATATTCAATTGTGCGTTGTGCCATGAAAGAGAATTCTTCTCTCGGGGTGTTCCATACGACTTTTTTCAAATACCTATATCTCTTGGACGTATTCATCTTAGATTTTATGTTAATACCATCCACTTCAAAAAGGTTTAGCAGTTTATTCTTCTCGTCAGGCATACCATATGCAAAATTGGATAATGCCATCACTTTACCTTCATCTTCGAGCTCTCTCATCCCAAGGAGGTTAGTTATCTGCTCAAAGAATATGCCCAGCGAATCCTTGGCCAGTATTTCTGACAGCCTTTCAATCTTACCGTTTTCAAAAACGTTTACAGTGCCTGACAGCCCGTCGCCAACACCGTCTATAGTGATAACTAGCGACTTGTCAAGCCCGCTGCAATACGATGCCGATGCTGCATGGGCAAGGTGATGATCGACTACGTGTAGTTTGAAGTCATTGAATCCCATCTTTTCCAGCCTTTTTTTGAAATCCCGTTTGCTTAACGCTTCACAAAAAGGCTTTTCTTTTATTTCAGTCATTCTGTATTTGAAGTTTCTCCTAGCGTCCACAAACCTCGGCTTATTTGTTTTCCTCCTTCTGAATTGATAGTAATTCTCTTTAGCTGACGGAAAAATTCTTGTAAGTGTCTTCGCAAGATCCATGGTTGTCACAGCCACGTGCTTTACCTGATCAGGAGATATGCCTGCTTGACTTAAGCAGAACTCTATCGAATCTACAGGGAACCCTATTTCCAGTTTGCGCCTACTGAACCTCTCTTCGTTAGCAGCCGCCACTATTTCGGTCTTGTTTCCTTCCGTTTTAATCAGCGCAGCCCCACAGTCATGGCCGTCCCAGATACCAAGTATATACATGTTTTCACTCTTTATTAAAAATGTGAAGCAATTATTTAAGAATTTAGAACAGTTTTAAACCAGCTGCTCAATATCACCTGATGGGCTTCGCACGGAGTCCAGCAATGGGGGCATCTACCATTTTTTATTTCTTCTGCCAGTTTTTTCGCCTTTTCCGACGTTAATATTTTTTTAAGGTCATATCCGTTCTCTCTCAGACTGCCCAATTTCCTGTCAAACATAGTGCACGGATATACGTTGCCTGAAGGGTCTATGAAACTTGACAGGTTGAACACATTGCAAGGTATAGGCATCTTACCTGATTTTAGATAACCTTTGGCCAAACGAAGATATCGAAATTCTACCAGTTTTATAGAATCCAGAAAAGAAGACTGTGAGTTTGTGAAGTAATCTATATCCTTAAGCGCATTTCTTTTATATTTCTCATCAAGTTTCCAACTTCTGTTATGATAATATACGTCAGATGTCTGGAACAGGTTTAAATGAAAATCTTTTACATCTATTTCAGGCAGAACTTGTTTGACGCTTTCGACCGTTTCCTTAAAATGCCCTGCATTGTATGGCGAGATTGTATAGCCAAAGAACAGTTTGAAATTTCTCTTATCCTTTTGGAGACGATTAAGCAGCTTATAGGTTTCTATGGCTTTGTTCCAACACCTTACTCCCCGAATTTTGTTGTGGACTTTCTGAGGTCCATCGAGGCTTATTGTTATTATGTATCTTTTTTTAAAGAACTTCAAAACTCTGCTGACATTGCTATATATGAGCTTCGATGATATTCCATTAGTCGGTGTTGTAAGTAAGAACAAATCTAAGTTTTTATCTAATGTGCGTACTATGTCAACATAATTCTTTCTCAGAAACGGCTCCCCGCCAGTGAGTCTGATCCAGTTAATGAATGAGATTTTTTTCGAAAACTTTTCAATTTCCTCAAGCGACATTTCGTCTCTTGGCTTCAACTTCCAAACACCGCATGTCTTGCATCTCGAATTGCATTTGTACGTTATGGCAAAGTTGAGCTCGTATGGGCTAAAGAACCCAAGGTTAGTGGAAAGAAGTTTATGTCCGAGTTTCACAGATGATAGCATCTAGTTCTGCACCTCTTTTAGGATGGTCTTCAATATTTTGAAACCATCTGAGAATGTCCTAAGATTGCCTTTACCATGCATTCTAGCTTTTTCAAAACTCGGCACTTCCAGAACGTTCAACCCAGCCTTTGCGGCCTTTATGGATATCTCTGTCTCAATCCCGAAGCCATCGCTTTTCAAATCTAGCTTGTCTATGCAACCCCTTCTGAAGGATCTGTATCCATAGCATAAATCAGAATAGTCCATTCCCCAAATCAAATTCACTAACTTGACAAAAAATTTATTTCCCAGCTTCCTATACCAAGGCATGTCGTCTGTGCCTCCTCCCTGTATGAATCTAGATCCCATGCATATATCAAAGCCAGAATTCACGCCTTCGATTAAAAGTCCTATTTCCGATCCCTTGTGAGAGCAGTCGGCATCCATTGTTATTATAATTTCATTTTTTGCTACTCTCATGCCTTTTCTCAACGCTGAGCCTTTTCCTACATCATCGTATAAAACTTTTGCACCAAATTTTTTTGCTATCTCAACAGTCTTGTCTGTCGAATGGCCGTCTACGACTATTACCTCTGCGTCCTTCGGCAAACTCTCCAGAACTATTGACAGGTTTTTTTCCTCATTAAGAGTCGGTATGACTATAGAGACTATTGGTCGCTTTTTCATATTTCTATTCACCATATTGCAAAAATAAATATCATTCGCGAGTTCTTTGATTAAATAATATTACTCTAAGTGTTCAATAATTTAATATGAAATCTTTTGAATGCGGTTTAGCTTTGTTTTTGTTGTTTTTCATTGTCCTAATCCATCCAGTATCGGCTGCAGTTACGGTGGAAAGCACAAGTTTTGAAAGCGAAAGTGATGCCACAGAAGGCTATAGCGATTCTTCTGGAAATGATTGGAATTGGTATGAGGACTTTCCAAGAACTGGGTCGCATGGCCCGCACGTTGATGGTAGCGCATACAATGAAAGGTATTCAAAAAACACTGGAATTGATTTAACCAGCTATTACGATTGCACTTTGTCTGTATGGTTTAGGATTGAAGGCAATTGGGATTACAATGAATACATTTGTCTGGATTACAGTAGTAACGGCGGGTCTTCTTGGAATCGTAACTCAGGGCATTCTGGTGATTTATGCGTAGCTCAAAACTACGGAACCGATGACGGCGCATACCATTTAATCTCTTACAATTTGCTAGACCCCACCAGCGTTATCGATTTCAGGTGGAGATTCAGAGCTTATGTGACTAGCAGTAGCGAGGATGGCTATGTCGATGACCTTACATTGCAATGCAATGATATTAAACCGACCATTACATCGGTAACAGATTCCCCGAACTTGCAAACAGCCGGTCAAGATGTCCAATTTTCGGTTGATTGGGACGATGGGGACGAAGGTGAAACTGTCCAAATTCACGTATGTAAGTCAAATTCTATAACTGGAAGTGTATGTGATGATGGTAGTTGGTGTGATTCCACTGGTTTTACAGCTGATGATCCGGTAAACTGCAATTATACAACACAATCATCTGATGAAGGTGTTAACGATTATTATGCTTTCGTATGCGACGATTACAGCGCCTGTTCTGTTTCTGAATCGGGGGATTTTACGGTTGTGCTTTTTGTCATAGGAGATGACATATGCGAATCTGAATTGGGAGAGAACTGTACGAATTCGCCTGACGATTGCAACGTAGATTACACGGATTGTCACACATGTGAGATATCTGGGACAGATTGCTACTATCCTTATTGGGACAAATACTACTCTGAGGGGCAGAACTGCTGCGGCTCTGGTTCTCAGTGTGGGACAGAGAGCATGAGCATGTTCACATGCTCGGCTGCTGCCGGCAACTGGACCTGTAATGATGGATTTGAAGATTGCGACAGCACTGGAAATTGCAGATGCCATACGTCTGCTGGAAAAACCATTTGTGACCCGACGCAAACTTTATACAATCAATGCTGCGGTGAGGTCGTTGTTGGTGAGGATGATGCATTCAGCTATTACAGAAACGGATATTGGACTACTGATGGGTTTGGGTCTCCTAAATGCTGCTCGAATGACAACATGTGTATAAATTCGACTGGCGACTGTGTTATTGGATCGGAAAGTGATGGATATGCGAATTGTAACGACGGAGCTGATAATGACTGCGATGGTCTTGTTGACTGCGATGATGATGGTTGCGGAAGTTCTGTATATTGCTCTCCGCAATTCGCATCGTTCTCTTTTGACTGTAGCATAGACACAATAAATATAATATGGAACGTTGCGTACGAAGGAGGCTCGTCAATAACGATGAATTGCATACTGAACGACCTTCCAACTGAAAATTGTAGTTATATTGGTTCGCCGGGAGGCGGGAGTTGCTACATAGAAACCCCGAACTACGACACTGATCAGGATGGCACCTTGTCTAGAACTGTACAGAACAAGTTAAATTGCACTGTGTACGATACAACAGACCCGACTTATTCTACTGAAGACGTAGCCAATTTCTATCCTGTTGAATTTGAGGTGAGCATGCCGTCAGAAGTTGCATTGATTGTCGGTGACCCAAGCCCGTTTGTAATCACTATCAAAAATCTTGGGACTTTAACAGACGCATATAATGTCGAGGTCACCACTAGCGACTCGGAAGTTTTAACTATTGTAGATGGAATGCAGACAACGGAGAGTTTACAAACAGCCTATTCCCATCAAATATATACCAACTTGATATTGTTGTCATCAGAAGCTACTGCCAGTGCGGACGTTAAAGTGACGTCCATGACTTACACTAGCATAGAATTCGATCCAGATGGGACAGAGCTTATTGTCAGAGGCGGATATAAGAGCTTGCCGGATTTCGGTCCTTTTGGCATACTCCAAGTCATGGTGTTCTCGGCTGCAATCCTAGTAAGCTTTTTATTTTAAGATATGTCAATTTTATAACACAATGGGCCTATAGTCTAGTGGTTAGAGCTTCGTGCGACCAAGACGCCACCCTTACAAGGTGGAGACTCCAGTTCAATTCTGGGTGGGCCCACTTTTATTCCTCTTTTCATTTTCCTTAACTTGGTAGAATAATTTATTTGCCTCTTCGCCGTTTTTTACTTTGGCACTACCGAAAACGTGAGGGTGCCTTCGCACAAGTTTGTCAGTTGCATCTTTAAAGACGTCCTCAAGGTCAAACCGTCCTTCCTCCTTTGCAACCTGCGTCATAAGAACAAGTCCCCAGATAAGGTCTCCAATCTCCTCCCTGACATTTTCGTAATCCTGTTTGTCAATAGCCTCGCGAAGTTCGTCAGCTTCGCTCAGCACATCCTCTTTCAAACTGGCAATCGTCTGTTGCCTGTCCCATGGACAGCCGTCTTCGCTACGTAGACGTTCTACCAATTCAACAAGTTTTTCAAAACCTTTGATTCGCGTCATCACTTTCACCAAAATTAAAAAAAGAAAAAATAGCGCGAGCTGGATTTGAACCAGCGACCTTCGGGTTATGAGCCCGACGAGCACTCCAGACTGCTCCATCGCGCTGTAAATTAATATGTAATGAATAGTGAGTATTAGTTTATATTTGTTTTCTGCTATAAAACAAATCTTTTTATCAGGCTATTCCCAATTATATTAAGTGCACCAGCTGGCGGTGTAGGTCTTTCAAGGTGTTAAAAGTGAGAAAAGATGCTGCTGAAAACGTAATTAAAATCGTTAAATGCTTAAAAGAGGCAGAAGGAGGTTGGCTTTGGATAAGAGAGATTGCTAGGCGATGCAATTTGCATCATAAGACTGTCTCTAGGCTTATAGGCAATCATTTATCGATGTTCATTGAAATGCAGCCGATGGAACCCTTTAATGTTCAAATGATAAGGCTAAAACCAAATAGCGACATCAACGGAATTTTCAGATTTTTATCTGTTAAGGATAAACTTGAAACAGAAGACAAGAAGAAAAAAACTGAAGTTGAGGAAATTTTAGATAAATTTTAGCCAACTGCCGCTTTAAAGCGCTTTAAAGCGATTATCTTTAGTATTTATGGACAAAAGTTATTAAAAATCGTTAAAAATTCGATATTTGAGTGGTTTTTGGATACTTATATCGAACCCATCCTTTTCCATCAATGGAAAATCTTTCTAGTTCGCCTGTCCGTTTCATCGTATTAGCAAGCAACCCTCGAAGTGACGATCTTGTGACGCCCAATCGTTGAACTAAATCATCATAACTAATTTTTCCATGCTCTTTAACCACATTGACGAGCTCCGACATTTTTGCGGTCAATGGCAGTGTTGATTGTATGGTATCAATTTCTGATAGTATTTCTTTTTTAAAGGGTTCAGGCGC
>CAYVFQ010000014.1:0-12056 GCA_964451045.1 uncultured archaeon | reverse complement strand
GCCAACTGCCGTCGGGAGCAGCCAGAGCCATTCCGATGGGAGCGTTTTCAAACGCATGAACAAACAATGATTCGCTGTCAATCTTTTGATCCATGTTTTAAACGTCTCCTCTACAAAAATTGACATGACGCTCTGCAGCATCATTCCAAATCTTTCATTCCATGTTACCCTAATTTGGTTTAAAATGAAATAAATTTTCATAATGGATCACGCGCCCATGTTTAACCGCTTTATATTCCCGTTCGCTCCAGCCGACGACCATCAACAGGCCGATTAACGGGATACTGTTCAAATCCATACCCATTCCGGAAAAAACGCCTCCAAAATCCTGAGCAAACCACCAGCTCCAGAACAACCCTGTCATGGACATCCATAACAGCCAACGGGGAGGAACGGACCTTAAGCTGATGACGGCCATGAACAGCATGAAAAGCATAAAAATCAAATTGCCTGCTGCCGCGTGAACCTGTGTCCACAGCGCAAACGCTTGAATCCAAACCGCCAAAAAATAAGGCTGCGGCAAAGAGGACGCATTGGCGAGCTCGCCCATTAAGGTTCCGGACTTCCAAAATCCATGGGAAGGAATCGCCTGGAACAGAAAAACGGCAATCCAAACCAGGCACAAGCAGATTCGCAAACCGCGGTATATCCGTCCCGACGACCAGTATTGGAGAGGGAGCAAAAGCAGTACGGCCCCGATGACATATAAAATGGCCGCACCCGGGAAGCCTTCAAAATAATTGGGTCCGTCCCCAAGAATACCTCCCGCCCCTTCACCGAAATCCACACGCCGAATCCCCAAAAGACCGATAGCCACAAACCCGCTTTCAAGGTTCTTTGTCTTCCGAATAAAAGTGCCAATCCAATGGCAATTTGCAGGATGATCGCGCCTATATTAAAAAAAACCGGGAAATGCCCCCAGGCCTTGATTCCGATGTCCATGAAATGCGCAATTATGGATTTTCGCTGAATCCTATAACATTGTTGGGTTCACGACACGTAGAAATCCCTTCCCATAATAAAGTAAAGTTGTAATACTTTTTCCTTGCTGCACCACCATGATCTTTAAAATCATTTGCAAAATTTTTGTGCTTTTTGTAACCAAAGATAGGTTCAACTAATAAAAAATATAGGAAAAGCAAGTGGAACATTTGGTTTTCTCCTCTACTTTCTGATAGCTACTTCAACATTTAATTATTTCAAAATCACTCACAATACCTTCTGAAAGCTTCCGATATCTAGTCTTCGTTCAAATTTATATCCAATTCCTTTAAACAGTGCACATTGTTCATATCCATTCTTCTCAAATAATGATTTGCTTCGCGTATTCTCCATGCAAATTGTTGCAATTAATGTATAGAATCCTTGCTCTCGGGCAACATTTTCTATAAATTGAAGTGCATGTTTACCAATTCCCTTACCTAAGATATCTGGTTTTAAATAGATTGTTACTTCTCCGCAGAGATCATAGGCTTGTTTGCTCTTGTATTGTGTTATTAATACATAGCCCTTTATTTCATTGTCTTCCTTAATTACAAAGGATTTAAATCGAGGATTGTTATTTATTACAGATGCTTTGATCTCATCCAGACTTAATACTTCTGTGTGAAAAGAAATAGTCGTGTTTGAAACATAGTAATTATAGATATCCTTCACTTCATTAAGATGCTGTTGAGTAATTTCTTCAAATGATAAGGTTGGCATCTTCATATCATTCCTTCGGTCTTTTTTTATTTTCTTGCCGAATTTCGCCTAACGTTTGGTATTCCTGACGTCGATTTTCCTTAGATATGCTTACCTTAGGAAAATCGACGTGTCTGCTGAACCCCTTCTCGGAAATTCATCTGCAGACCAAGGGGCGAATGCCCCGCAGCAGGAACATGGTGTTATCTGATGCCCCTGACTACTCTGAATTACATTCGCATGCCCTTACTTGTTTTATATAATGTTTTTATTTTTTGTTCTTATTACTCTTTAAATGTTTTTACTTAATTCATTCTTCAAGCTTCCATCTTAACTTATAATTGCTGGGGCTCCTTAATTGTGATATCATTTATTTAACAAAGACCAAGTGCTGCGAACACTTGGCCTCGTACAATTGGCTTGGATGGGATTCCCTTCTGAGTTCTCAAAAGACAAAGACCCACCTTCCGCGTTGTCAAACTGGGGTGGGTCTTTACTTTCTCTTGTTGTTATTACTGATGTATGTGAGAAGTGCAATAATAAACATGCCAAAAAGGAACATGATCGTTATAGCATCCTTTACTTCCATGGCTTCACCTCCCCCAAAGTTTCCGAAGGAAATTTACTTCGAAAGCATATGCTCGAAGGGAAAACCATGCCCACCCAAGTTTCAATTGTACTTTTATTGTAACTTTTATCCAGCACACGCACAAGTGTTCTGGATCATTTGTTTTTTATTCGTTATTTAACTTTCCAGGGGTTTCAGATAACGTACCCGTCATTCAGCCTTAAGGTGCTGCTTCATCCTTAGATAACTCTTATCTTAGGATGAAGTGGTGCCGGGTCGTAGACTTAGGCTCGCAGGATGTGTCTGCCTGATTCTACTTCTCAAATGCCTCGGGCAGACTAAGGAGTCGTTAGACTCGCAACGTGAATATAATGTTTATAAGATGCCAGCGACTTCTCCGAAATAACTTAATTATAAGTTAATCAACTATCATATCCCGTTAGTTTAAATTGAATAAGTGGCAACTATGAAAATTGTTCTTATTTATTCCACAGCTGCTTGAAGAAATGCCTTGATCAACGGATGCACTATATTCTTAAAAGCGGAGCGCTCAGGCTGAAATAGTGTTCCAATAAAGAAGGGATGCTGATTAAGTTCCATTATACGAGTTTCATCATTTTCATCTACTCCAACTATGCTCATCCCTGCTTGTTCTAATAGTGGAGCAAATTCTGGGTTCAAACCATAATTACAAATACCGTATTGTTCAGTGATTTCGTCTTTTCCATAAAAAATCGCGACCTTTGAACCAGATTTGAGTCTGAAGGAGTGCGTTTTTTCACTCACCGAGCATGTAAGAGGAGCAACTAACATTAAGGAGGAAGTAGGATTTTCCTCCGCATGATCTGCTTCAGAGAGTCCCATCTTATTTCTGGCAAATTCAATGATCATGTGCTGAAAGCCGCCACATGTTCCTAGAAAAGGAACCTGATGTTCTCGTGCAAATTGGATGCCATTGAGTGCACCTTGCATACTTGCGTAAGGACTTGCAGGTACTGTCCAAAGCGCTTGATAGTTTGCCAACTTTTGTTCAAAATTTTGTTCCAACGTAGGAGTTGCTATCCATTCGAATTCGATCCGATATCCGAGATTATTGGCGGCCAACTGAATAGACACTGGAATTGCTACATGTGCTTCTACCTGTTGATCATAATCACCGATTAACCCAACACGAATCATTTGTTTTTACCACCTCTCCATTATGAGAAACATTATGAAAACTCATGAAAAAAGGATTGTACTCCAATAACATTCGCACTACTGTTCGTTAGTTTAAGAAATCTAAGAATAATTTTTTGGTTATGTTTTCCGCTGGTTTCTTATAACGTTCCCGCATTCACGAACCCTCACCGGCTTAAGCCCCGAAGGGCGGGCGCGACTGCGCTTAGTCGGTGCAGGGTTGTCTGGCTGAATTCACTTCCTCGAAATCCCTCGGACAGACCAAGGCCCGTAGGGCCACAGCGTAGATATGGTGTTATAAGATGATGCCAGCGCTTCCTCGAATAATCTTTCAACATTACTATCGTTACTCTTATTTTACTATGTTTTTATATATTCGTTCTATCTGAGAATCTACGAGAGAGATAAAAACCATCTACCAAGCCTTGTCTATACATAATCTCGACTGATAAAGCTGACTGGGCATGTTCCTTCTCTTCATATTCCATAACTAATTTCCGTTGTTCTTCTGGAACACACTTTAAAATGTCATGTAATATCGTTTGAAGGGCTTCTGATATTTCTCGATATTCTCTATGTTTCATAAGTACGGTACTTCCAACTTCATCTGTTCTCTTCATGATAAATTCTTGCAAATACTGACTGAGATTTTTAAGCATCTTTATTGCCCCCTCAGATAGTGATATCACAGTGAAATCAACATATTTTCATTGTAAGGTGAAATCACTTAGGCGTCAATGTGAGCGTATATCATAGTGACTCACATTGGTATACTATTGACATCACTTTGAAGGAGTTTGATTCATGGCAACTAATAAAAGGGTCTTTACCTTACGATTAGAGGAAAAAAACTTTGACAAAATCAAATTCATTGCCGATAAAAATAAACGATCCATCGCCATGCAAATTGAATATTTAATCGAAAAGCACATTGAAGAGTACGAAAAAACCAACGGCTCAATTAAAATAAACGATTAATTTGTGATCTTGCTTTATTGAATTTTCTTTTATAATTGTTCTTTCTCCGGTTTCTTATAACGTACCCGTATTCACGACGCCGAGAGCCTTAAGGTGCTGCTTCAAGATAGCTCTTATCTTAGGATGAAGTGGTGCCGGGTCGTAGACTTAGGCTCGCAGGATGTGTCTGCCTGATTCTACTTCTTCGAAATGTCTCGGGCAGACTAAGGAGTCGCTAGACTCCGCAACGTGAATATCATGTTATAGGATGTCAGTGACATCTTCGAAATACCTAAACTACAAGATTTTGTATATATTTCGATTCATACGAACGTTTTAACATCAATTATAGTTTCTCTTTAATCCATACACGGAGTGGCCCTATCGATGTCCATCCAGATAAAAGAGCTGCTGTAAGATCGTTATTCTGCTCATATCCTACTATCGGGAAACCCGGAAATTCAGTTGAAATACATGTTGAAAAGACATTGGAGATTCCAATCGCATTCGCGCCCAAATTAGCAATAAATCCGGATATTTCTCCATCGTCTTCGTGCATAAAAATTTTCACATCATTTCTTTGCAATAGATCTGATTTAATCACAGTTTCTGTACCATTAGCGAAAGACCACCGTAACAAATCTTTTTCCGTTGTAATTTCACGCCATAATGTTTGAATAGGTTCTAAGCCAATTACTTGCGCATGATAAATCCATTCTGCTTCAAATAGTATTTTGAATCCATGAGATACCATATCGAGATTTGCGTAACTATCTTTAATACTGGAAATTTCTTTGTTTCCTATGAAATCATTTACCTCTTTAACAGTTACGTTCTTATTAAGCGTAATGATATCAGGGTAATAAGCAGGTGCTTTTGATAACAATCCCCAAACATGTTCTCTTGAAGTTTGAGAGATTCCATGAGTATCACATACAATTCCACACCAAATAATATTATTTTCAACAGCCATATCCACTAGTAAATTCAAATGATTACCTCCTTCGAGACTCTTGAAATGAACTTTATGCTTTTCACTGATTTCCTATAACGTTCCCGCATTCACGAACCCTCACCGACTTAAAGGCCGAAGGGGCGGCTGCGACGCAGTTAGCCGGTGCAGGGTTGTCGCCTGAATCCGCTTCCCCGAAATCCCCCTGGCAACCAAGGGGCAGCTTGCTGGCCCGCTGCGTGAATACATTGTTGGATGTCAACGCCTTCTTCGAGTACCAAAAAACTGTTTATCCCTGTTGATCAATTATCCGACCCTCTTTATCTAGAGCCCTTACGCTGTCTCCACTACTCACAGAAAAATAATATCTTCCATGCAAGGAAGTTATTATTCGTGCTTCATCGAAGTGTTCACTTGATTTATCTTTCACTTCAACTTTCACAATTTCAGCATTGTTCACTTCTCCAAAAACAACATAAAATTTACGTAGTACAATCCCATTTTTATCATGTTGAAGAAGTCTTTCATGGTACAGCGTAAAATTCTTATTCTCGTAATGTGTCCAACCGTTTGGACCTACATTTTCCCATCCCGTATTATCATTTCCTTCGAAGAATGCCACTGCTAATGCGGGATAATTAGCAAAGGGTAGTTCTTTTTTATCGGGTTCAGTTAAATACATAACAACAGTAATACCATTAACTTCTTCGGTATAGACAACTTCTCCGACCGAATAGGGTATTCCCTTCTCCAATGCTTCATCAAAACTGTCGAACTTACCAAATTCAAAATCAGAGTTATATAACTTGTATAAACCAAATACAACAAGTAAGATTACTCCAAATGCAATAATGGACTTTTTCATACTCCTCCTAATTTCAACGAAAAATGCTTTGCATTGATTTCCGATAACGTTGTTGGATTCATGACGTTGATTTCCCTTAGATATGCTTATCTTAGGGAAATCAATGTGTTGCCTGAATCACCACCATCGAAATGCATCCAGCAACCAAGGGCGTGAGCCCGCAGCATGAATCCCGTGTAATCCGAAGGAACTCCTGAGTATAACCGCATCAATCTTATATACTAAACTATTCCGATGCATAAAAATGTTCAGATTACCTATTCCTTGTTTCAACGTATCCATTGTCAACAATCGTTCCGCACGGCATTTGCATATACAGCACATGGTGCCTTGTAACTTGTCATTCTGTGAAAGCAGCGAGATTCTCCAGAGTGGACTTCAATCCCGCGTCATGATCTTCCTGCCGTATTCCTTCCGGTACGTTTTCGCACACGATAGTTACTTCGGTGCCTTCCGGGACGGCTGCCAAGATCCATGTCATTGTCATCGCTCCCGCAAACATAGGATCTTCGGACTCAAATTCTACTAGTTGTACAATCCGCTCGTCTGGGACTAACTCTAGGAATCTCCCCCGGACAACGTCAGCATGTTCCGAGGTCTTGCCAATCGTTGAGTGGTTCGTTTCGACATATGTTAGGGACATTCGAGAGGCCCCTCCATCCCGAGCGTCGAACTCGTAAATATGGCCTTCCATGCCCTCCGGTGGAAGCCACGAAACCAGGGCCTCCGGATCCACGAATGCCTTATAGATAGTTCGTGGTGATGCCATAATAACTCTCGATGCAGTGTCAGTTCTCTTCTTGCTGGATGCATTTGTCATGAGACGATCCTCCTTGTAGAGTGTCACATTATACTTCTTTGGAGTTACATGTATGGTTGTAAGCTAATTGCTTCGTTCTTTCGGATAACGTTTGGTGTTCCTGACGTCAATTTTCCTTAGATATGCTTATCTTAGGAAAATCTATGTGTCTGCTCGCTTCCCTGCAATTCTTCTTGCAGTTAACCTTCAAAATCCCTTATACTCATGCCTTTAGTATATTTCTCATGTCTTCATAATTTTCTTTTGTCCTCACAAATCATTAGGATATTTCCATCAGGATCTTTAAACTTGAAGAAAGAAATAGCTTCGTGAACTTCGATTTCTGTAACAATTTCTATTCCTTTCTCTTTAATAAAGTTATAAGATTCAACTAAATTTTTTGTATCAAAGAAAAATTGAGTTTTTTTGTTTTCGTTTTCAATATCTTTCATATTGCTATCTAAAAGCAAAGGCGATCCACCGATCATATCTAAGCTATAAATTGTTCCTTCATGACTGGATGAGTGTACTGGCAATCCAAGTAAATCACTATACCATTGAATTGATCTTCCCATGTCTGATACGTGTAAAAAGATTGCACCGATTTGGTTGATAATTGGACTTTTGCTCAAATGACTCATCTCCTTTGATTTGTGTTTGCCCCGCAGCAGGAACACGGGTGTTATCTGATGCCCCTGACTACTCTGAATTACATTAAGCCTTTACTTGTTTTATATAGTGTTTATAATTTTATTTTTATTGCTCTTTAAATTTTTTTTGCAAGATACATTCTTCAAGCTTCCAACTCAACTTGTAATTGCTGGGATTCGCTAATTATGATATCATTTATTTAACAAAGACCAAGTGCAGCGAACACTTGGCCTCGTACAATTGGCTTGGATGGGATTCCCTTCTGAGTTAGTCAAATCTCAAAAGCCCACCTTCGGCGTTCAATCTTCGGGTGGGTTTTTACTTTCTCTTGTTGTTAGTGTTGATGTATGTTAAAAGAGCAATAATAAACATGCCAAAAACGAACATGAGTGTTATAGCATCCTTTACTTCCATGGCTTCACCTCCCCCAAAGTTTCCGAAGGAAACTTACTTCGAAAGCATATGCTCGAAGGGAAACCACGCCCACCCAAGATTCAATTGTACTTTCATTGTAACTTTTATCCAGTACACGTACAAGTGTTCTGGATCATTTGTTTTTTATTAGTCTTTAAATTTTCCTAGGGGTTTCAGATAACGTCGTTGTATTGACGACGTCTCACCGGCTTAAGGCCACAAAGTGGCCGGGTGCGCGGAGCGCACTTAGCCGGTGCGGATGTGTTCGCCTGAATTCACCCTCGGCTCTGCATCGGGCGAACCGAGGGCCGAATGGCCCGAAGCGTCAATACGTTGTTATCTGCTGTTGCCTCTTCGAAGCAAAACATTCAAATCCCAACCTTTACTTCTTCAATAAATGAGAGGCACTTCTAAATGATTCCAGCATACTTTGTTTCTTTATTTCAATCTCATATATTACAAAGAGCAACATCCTGAATACCTCGTTTACCCTAACAAGAAGCTCAGAATCAATTGCTTGTTGCTGCTCAATTCGTCCATCATTAGCATGGATAGCTCCATTTCCTAGATCTTTTATATACCTTAAGTAATCTGTTTCAAGCTCCATTGCCCATTTAGGAGCATTTCCTTCTGCAATTGATTTCTCAAGAGCACTCAATTTATTTCCTAGCATTCCATCAATATAGCCTTGATCAAACAAAATATGCTCAAGAGCAGCTCTATACATTGCCATTGCAGCACTCGTTGCTCTAACAGATTCAGCCCTATAGGCTTGATCCAAATAATAAGCTACACTTTTTGGAGTGTTGGGAGTTGTTAATCCTCCGTTATTAGTTGAAAATACAGTTAGGTCTTGTCCAGATGGACCATTGTAAATTAATCCAGTAAACGTACTATTACATTGAAGACATAGGTATCTCCAAAGTGAAGGTGTAATTTTATTGTTAACACTTTTTAAAAAATTTTCAGGGTAATTTTCTCGATCTTTGCTCAAATGATTTATCCCTAATTGTACAATTTCATTATTATCTATCTCAGGGAATAATTTAGTGATTTTCATTTTTCTTAAATCACCACACTTCTGACAGTGCATATGTCCATGTGGATCTGGTATAAACATTATTTTTGTTTTTTTGTAAGACCTTCCGTAACCCCCTCCATGTTCAGGAGATTCTGAAACACGCATTATGCATTTCTTTAAACCTTCTAAAGTATTAATCATCGAGCAGACTCCCCTTTAATTGATTTTCATTTATGCACTTAGGCAATTGCAGATAACGTTGTTGTGTTCAAGATGTCCTACCACCCTAAAGGAACGAAGTGACTGGCCGCGATGCGGTTGGGTGGTGGGATGTGTCGACGCTGCCATTCGGTCGGATTCTCCGACAAGTGCCAAGACCAAGGGGCGAATGCCCCGAAGCTTGAAAACGGTGTTATCCGATGACCTCGACTTCTCTGAACAGCTATTGTTGAATTTATATATTCTTTCCTTTATATTGTAAATATAACTACTATTTTTAAACATATAATACAACGATTGGAGGATTTCTATGAAAAAATTATTTTTAATTGTATTTAGCCTTATTATGCTATTTTCAAATCAATCAGTTTTAGCACACTCGGGAAGAACCGATTCAAGTGGTGGACATAATTGTTCTGCTAAATCGAAGAGCAAGGGTCTATGTAGTGGCTATCATTACCACAACTCAGGTAGTTCATCGAACTCGTCAAGTTCTTCAAGTTCCTCAAATGGTTCAACATCCACAACTACCAAAAATGACAACTCTAATCTTGAGTATGTTGATATAACACTAATTGTAAATGATAAGGCTATTAAACTTGATCAGAAGCCTGTACTAATTAATGGAACTACATTAATTCCATTAAGAAATATTTTTGTGGGGATAGGTGCATCACTTCAATGGGATCAACAGAGCAAAAAAATTACCGCAATTAAAGGAGATATTACGATTGAACTGATTGTTGGAAGCAACAATGCTAAGAAGAATAACAAAGTGCTTGTATTAAAAGAGAAGCCGATCGTCATTAATGGTTTCACTATGGTGCCGGCAAGATTTGCTGCAGAATCATTAGGCGCTACTGTAGACTGGAATTCAGAAACTAAAACAATTACAATAACCTACTAAATCTTTGATATTATATCATTCGAGGTTTTCGGATAACGTTTTGGATTCACGAACCCTCACTGACTTAAGCCCGAAGGGCGGCCGCGACGCGGTTAGTCAGTGCAGGGTTGTCGGCAATCGCTTCCTCGCTTCAAACTTCCGGGACCAAGGGGCGTTAGCCCCGATGCGTGAATCTGGTGTTAGGCGATGTTGTTGCCCTCTTTGAGCTACTCTCAAAGCTTATTCTTTATTTCTATTACCATTTGATTTGTTTCAATATGAATATGTTTTACTAAAACAGATATTCGATTTTCATCGTTCAATACACTCCAATACAATTCTAACGTTTCTTTAATATCGTTGGTTATAGGAACAATAAATGGCTCTCCCTCAAAAGACGGTAATGGGTCTCCATCTCCCTTGTAGGTTGTTAGACAATGGCCAAATCCTGGTATCGACTTACTGTAACTATAAATATTACGAATACAAACCTCTGGAAAATTATATAACGATTTGATTATTGATAATTTGTAAGCAATGTTTGTATGACGCAAATCTACAACACCAGAAATCCTTGGAGTAAAGTTCGGTTCGTCTGGTTCGAATTCCCTTTCATTGATAGCCCCTTCAAATGAGCCGCCTTGGCTATAATAGTTATAGATTGTATCTGTCTGATCTCCATTCGAAATAATATGAATTTTGCCCAAGGAGCGAATTGGTTTATAAATTATCAAAGTTGGATCGGTAAGTTTACTTTCATCAAATGCTTTATTCTGAAATCATTATTCTCTTCAAGAACAAAAATTCTGTTTCTACTGTTCTCACTTCTACCCATAATCCAATATACTTGTACTATTCTTGTAGAGTCAGGAGTAAGTCCAATAATCATTCCTCTTCCTGGATATTTATTTGATCTTAAATTATTAAGGTTATCTTTTGAAATATTTTGCATCACTGTATCTCCTCGCAATTAAATCACTTGCAACAATTTCACCTAACGTTTTGTGTTCCTGACGTCGATTTTCCTTAGATATGCTTATCTTAGGAAAATCGATGTGTCTGCTGATTCCGCTTCTTCGATTATTCTTCTGCAGACCAAGGGGCAAAGCCCCGCAGCAGGAACATGGTGTTAGGTGATGTATTCGCCGTCTTCGAGTTATCTTTCAAATGCTCTTGACTTATAGATCTTTATAGACAAATTGTCTGTACTTTAAAAACCCTTGTTTCTTATAAAATTCCTTGGCAACTTCATTATCTATCCAATAATCTAATTCAATCTTCGTTATCTCATTGATCGTCGCAACCTCATATGCTTTATCCATCATTCGTTTCCCAAATCCTCTATTTCTATGTAAACTCAGGACATTGAGATGATGTATAAAAATGGATCTATATGGTTTACAAAATGCATTCTCTTTATAGTCTCTTATCTCTATCCATATATAGCCTACTTCTTGACCATCTTCCAGAGCCACAAAAAACATGAACTTAGGATCTGTTATGATCTGCTTAAAAAAAGCATGCACCGACTCAAAATCATACGGTTTAAAATAATCGGGGTACATATTTGTATGTAATTCTTGAACTTCCTGATTTAGCCTGCTAATAAGAGCGTAATCATTAGTTTGTATGATTTCCAAATTCATCCCACCCCGAATTAACTTAAATAGTTTATACTCGCTCTTGCGAATATTTCACCTAACGTTCTTGTATTCACGAACCCTCACCGACTTAAGGCCCAAAGGGCCGGCCGCGACGCGGTTAGTCAGTGCAGGGTTGTCCCGGCAATCGCTTCCTCGCTCTATGCTTGTGTTTTGTCAAGTAAAAATCCCTGTTTTTATCAATAGCTTTTCCCTGTTATG
>CAYVFQ010000013.1:0-13453 GCA_964451045.1 uncultured archaeon | reverse complement strand
CCCATACATTACCATAAGCAAAATTCAGATAGTTCATCAAACCAAGTCTAAAAACTGAATTTTCACTGCCGGTTAAATCGGTTCTACCCGTATATTCATATTGGGGCTCGAAAGTTGTTACTACGCATCCGCTAAAGTCAAACATTCTATCCGTGATTACCGATACAAGTGGAAGGCTGTAACATGTGGGAGTTCCATAATACACGTAATTTCGGATGAAAAAAGTGATTGGTATTAATATCATCATCAAAAGCATGGGATAATACTTTTTAATTAGAAACCTGAACTTCCTTTCACTATAAAACAAGTAAAGTAGCACTATTACAACAAATCCATATATTACATAGCCTGTGATTTTTGTCATTATCGATAATGCAGCGAAAGTACCTGCCGCTAGCATGTATAATCTTCTTCCAGTTTTAATAGATAACGAAAACGTGAAAAGGAGCAAGAGTACAAAAAGTGTCATTAGCGCATCTGTATAAAAAAGTACGGAATATGTGATAAATGATGGTATTGTGACCGTTATTATCGATGATATTAATCCTATGCGTTTGTTGTAAAACTCTTTAGCAGAAAGATAGACAGTAATTCCCGTTAATATTGATATAAATGGAGTCAGGAATTTTACTATGCTTTCATTAAATCCAAAAACATAGAAAAAACCAGCTTCTAACATATTCCAGAAAGGCGGCCTTTCAAAACTGGTTTTAGATGCGATATTTTGTGTTGTAGGTGTCCATATGTAGTATTCCTTATTCTGTGCAATTAGTTGAGCCATTCTAGTGTGGAAAGCTTCATCTCCAAAGGATATTGGTGCTCCAAATGTTACTTTAAGTTCCATTGCGAATAATGCTATAAAAAGTGCCAGTAAAACGAGAATTTCAAATTTTTTAATTTCAATCGTTATTTCCCTTTCAGCCAATTTAACAACTCCACAATTTTATTATATGAATATTCAAATAATTGCTTAATTACATTTTTACGCTTTATTATTTTACAAACTTTATTCCACAGTCCCCAAAAGCCCTTTGGTCATACCTACAAACCATGCAATATTTCTGAGTATAGAAAATATTGGAAGTGCAGCAACTTGCCACCTGCCGCTTTCTTTGTACATACGTAAAGCAACTGGTATTGATAATAAAAACGTTGTGTCTATGAACATGCTTAGACTAAAATATTCCTCAAAGACCTGATCATACTTTCTTTTGTGTGTTATACGATACTCACAATGTTGTATACGCCGACTGAACCACTTCTTTATAGAATCAGATTTGTGATTGTGATGAACGCATACAGTGTTAGTATGAAATATTTTGAGTCCAACTTTTGTAAATTTCCTTGAAAAATCCCAGTCCTCTCCAGTAGCTTCCCCAAGGCTATAGTCTTTGAACCCACCGATCTTTTTAAATGCTCTTCTTCGAACAGCAAAGCAAGTTGTCGCTGCTACGCTCACATAACCTTCTCCCATTCTGTTGAAGCGATCCTCATATTCTAATCCTGTAGCTATTCCAAGAAGGTTGCCATTTTCAGGTGCTAATGTCTTTCCAGATATAGCATCCGTTTCTATTTCATTAAAAAGTTTAACAAGGTTTGATATAGCATTCCGCTTGACAGTGCAATCGGAATCTAGAAAAAATAATATATCACCTTTTGACTTAGGCACACCTGCATTTCGCTTTTCACCAACGCCTCTGAACTTAGAGTTATATACGGATTTGACCTTTTTGTCATTGTCTTTCCATTTTATACGATCGCTCACGAGTATAATTTCTATGTTGTTATAGTCCTGAGCCTTTAAAGAGCCAATACACGCCTTGACTTGGTCTATATTCTCTCTGAAGGGGACTATCACAGAAACCATCGGTTTTTCCTTGCTTTTTCTAGTCATCTTAAGCAACTCTGAGCGTTAATTTAACTATCATTCTTAAACAAATTTTATAGCTCTGATTTAAAAACTTTAAAAGGGAATAAAGAATTTATACTTTTATAAAATAGATATTAAGAGATTTACATGCAAGTAGTAATACTCTGTGGCGGAAAGGGTACAAGGATGTACCCGACGACAGAAGATTTGCCTAAACCTTTGATTCACATTGGCAATAGACCAATACTATGGCACATAATGAAACTTTATTCTAAATATGGCCACAAGGAGTTCATATTGCTACTTGGATTTAAGGGAGACATGATTAAAAACTATTTCAGCGCTGCCGAAAATGTAGAACCTGATTGGAAAATAACTTTTTTAGACACAGGCTTAACTACAGGGAAGGGAGACAGAATAAAGCAAGCCAAAAATTTAATAAGTGGCGATAAATTCCTTCTAGCATATGGTGATGATTTGTGCAACGTCAACATAAATGACGTCATAAAGCTTCATGAAAAGAACGGGAATATGGTTACCCTTACTTCCGTTAAACTGAAGTCAAATTTCGGAATAGTCGATATGGATGAATATGGAAAAGTAAAGCAATTCAGAGAAAAGCCAGTTTTAGATCATTGGATAAGTGGAGGATATCTTGTTGTGGACAAAGAGGTCATAGATCATATAGGAGAAGGTATGGATGAAACTGACGCATTCGAACTTTTAGCGGTCGATGGCAAAGTTCAGGCTTTTAAACACGATGGCTTCTGGAAAACTATGAATACGATAAAGGAGATGCAGGAACTCAATGAGATGTGGAAAAATGGTGAGCTTCAGGAAAAGTTAGGAATACACAATGACTACGAATAAGGAAGCTAATCTATTTTATTTTTTTGAAATACTCATCGTACCATTCTATAGTCTCTTTGAGTCCTTGCTCAAGGTTGAATTTAGGTTCCCAGCCAAGAATACGTTTGGCTTTTTCTGATGACAAATACTGTTCGTCTATCTCCGCTTCAGGCTTTCTAGTGCCTTGAACATCAGGCTTCAGGTTAGTTTTTCCAGATACTTCTATTATTTTCTTTACCAAATCGAGCATGTTTATAGGAGCATTGCTAGCAAAGTTGAATGCTTGGCCTTTTACACCTTCTTTTTCAATCTTTTCTGCTAATGTGACATATGCCTGTGCCGCATCCTCGACATATAGGAAGTCTCTTACAGGTGTTCCATCGCTCCTTATAACAGGGTTTTGGCCCATCGATATTGCTTGTATGGTGCCATTTATTATTCTAGAAAAGTTCAAATCACCGCCACCATATATGTTGCAACACCTTGATATAGCAACAGGTAATCCGTATGTAGCGAAATAAGTTCTAGCAAGTCTTTCCATGCATGCTTTAGATGCGTCATATGGATATTTTGCAAAGAGTGGATGCTCTTCAGTTATAGGAAGTTTTATGGGTTCACCGTACACTTTGTCAGTAGACGCTATGATAAGTGTTTTTAATTGTTCAGATGTTCGTGCAGCTTCGAAAACATTCCAGCTTCCTCTTATATTGACATCAAATGTCAATGAGGGATGCCTTTTGGCAATCGTTACAATCGGTTGGGCAGCAAGATGGAAACAAGTGTCAATCTCATACTCGTTGAAAACACGTTTTACACTTTTGTAATTTATTAAGTCTCCTTTGGCCACAGCAGAAAGTTTTTTATAAATACGCATAGTCCTAAGTGGCATATTGGGAATCTCATCACGGACAAACCCAACAACGTTCGCATCCTTTTCAACTAAGTCTTTGGCTAGCCAAGTACCTACGAAGCCTGTAATACCTGTTATTAGGACGTTTCTACCTTTCCAGTTCATTATTATCACCTATTCGGGTAATTATTTAAATTTTATTAGAGAGCTATACAATAGTGTATGTAACTACCGATTAAAAAGAATGTATAGTTATTAGAGAGCCTTAGAGGAGATTTTTTGATAGATGGAAAGAATGTATTAATAACCGGTGCGGACGGATTTATAGGGTCCCATTTAATTGAAAGACTCTTGGGGCGAGGATGCAAACTAACCACATTTGTGAGATACGATAAAGGGATAAGATCAGAATTTATCAACAAGCTTCCAGAAGAAATGAAAAAGAACATAACTATCGTTGGAGGTGACATAAGGAATCCTGATGCTGTAAGGCATGCTGCAAAAAACGTTGACATGATATTTCATCTTGCAGCAATAGTCAGTATACCATATTCTTATGTGAATCCACGGGAAGTTGTCGAAACTAATGTACTGGGAACACTGAACGTTATGATTGCTGGAAAGGAAAACAATGTGGAAAAGATAGTCCATACGTCAACAAGCGAAGTTTATGGTACAGCTCAATATGTACCTATTGACGAAAAACACCCTTTACAGGGGCAGTCACCGTATTCTGCAAGCAAAATAGCAGCAGATAAGGTTGTCGAGAGTTTTTATAGGTCATTTGATGTTCCTGTTGCAACGATAAGACCATTTAACCAATATGGACCAAGACAGTCTGCACGTGCTATTATACCGACAATAATCACTCAAGCATTGACAAAGGATAGTATAAAGCTTGGTTCGCTTACACCTACAAGGGATTTCACGTTTGTTCGCGATACAGTAGATGCTTTTATCTCGATAGCAGAATCGCCTAAAACTTCCGGAGAAGCAATAAACATAGGATCTGGAAATGAGATTTCAATAGGGAATTTGGCAAAGAAAATCATTTCAATCATTGATAAAGACGGTAATAGAAAATTATCAATAGTTTCTGAAGATGGTCGAAAAAGACCTAAAAAAAGTGAAGTCAACAGATTGTTAGCAGATACCACAAAGGCCAAAAGCCTTATCGGATGGAAACCGAAAATACAGCTTGATGAAGGTCTCGAAATTACAGTAGACTGGATTTCAAAATCCTTGGACAAATTTAGACCAGGAAAATACCAAATATAGAGAGTGATACTATGAAAGTCATAATATTGGCAGGCGGGATGGGAACGAGACTTAGACCACTTACATTTTCTATACCAAAACCTCTGCTGCCTGTAGGTGAGAAACCCATACTTGAGATAATACTGTCAAAACTGAAATCGTACAACTTGACTGACATAGTACTTGCAGTCGGATATAAATCAGAACTGATAAAGACATACTTTGGGGATGGTTCTAACTTAGGAATCAGTATAAATTATGTCAAGGAAGACAAGCCTCTTGGCACGGCTGGACCTTTGTGGCTTCTAAAAAAGAACTTCGATATAACTGAACCTGTCTTGTTAATGAATGGAGACATACTTACAACACTCAATTTTAGAAAAATGATAGATTTCCACAAAACAAAAGATGCTGATATAACCATTGGCATTATGAAACATGAACAGAAAACGCCTTTTGGGGTGATAGAATTAGAAGGCGACTCGATAAAAACTATTACAGAGAAACCAACTTTTTCTTTTGATGTCAGTGCGGGCATTTATATCCTAAATCCATCCGTGATTGATATGGTGCCGGAGAACACGACCTATCAAATGCCAGACTTGATAAATTCTGCTATGAATAAAGGCAAGAAAGTACTTGGCTATAAAGTCAAAGAATATTGGATAGCAGTCGAACATATGGGTAATTATGAAGAAGCTCGCTTAGAAATAGAAAAATGGAAGTAATGGAGATATTTTTGAAAATACTGATTGTTCATGAACTATTTCCACCAGAAGTAGCGGGCGGTGGCGAAAAACTTGTTCTGCGTCTTGCGAAATCGTTGATTGAGAGAGGACATTCGATAAAGGTAATAACTTCTGGCAACCCAAAGATTAGGCAATACGACGGTATCCAGACAATAAGGTTACCGATAAACAGGTATATGATGAACCTTGCTGTTCCTACCATAGTTAAACACGCGAGAAATAGTGATATAATACAAACAAGTAGCGGGAATACAGGCTTTCCATCTTGGGCGGCGTCAAAAATTACAAAAAAACCAGTATGTTTGATGGTTTGCCATATATTTGGTCGGTATTGGAAGGATGTCCAAGGGCCATTGAAGGGGCGCCTGTTTGAATTTATGGAAAAAATGTTTTTAGCTAGAAGTTACGATGCCACAGTGTTTTTAAACAGTTCGTCAAAGCGCATAGGTAAAGAAATTGGAATTGACGTTAAAAATACATATGTTCTAAACCCTGGAATTGATTTTAATAAGTTCCAGATAGGCGGAATCAAAAAAGAACCCTTTGTGATGACAGTCGGCAACTTCTCTATGAATAAGCCTACTGTGAAAATAAAGGGAATTGAATATGTCCTTGAAGCTGCTAGAGAATTGCCTGATATCAAATTTGTGGTTGTTGGCACAGGGGAGTATATGGCCAAATTGGAAAAAAATGCATCTAAAAATATACAATTCTTCAGCAACCTCAGCGACAATGAATTAATCAAACTTTATAACAAGGCACTCGTTTATTGTGCTCCATCGTTAGCAGAAGGGTTTGGGTTCACAATTTTGGAAGCAATGGGATCAGGAAGCGCTGTCATATCTTCGATAGATTTGGGACAAAGGGGAAAGGTTATAAGACCTAAGAATACAGAAGATATCGTAAAAGAAGTAAGGAAACTTATAGATAACCCTACTATGGCCAAGTCAATCGGAAAACAGAACAAAAAAGTAGCAAAGAAATTCCTTTGGGAGAAATTTGTTGACGGGATTGAGAAAATTTACGAACCTTTAGTTGTGCAACGCTAGTTTTAAGCGCCCGAACATTTTAATAGCTTTATCTGTTTAATACTATAAAGTGTTTCAAAATGCTAGATAGTGATAAAAAAACTTTCTTGAAACAAAAACTTATTGTAAATATAGTCACTCTGATAGCTCTTTTGACGATAATGTATATATCAATTCAAGTACGTTCTAGTACATTGGATTCTTCTACAGTGTTAGATTACGATCCTTGGTGGTGGTATAGGCATGCAGAGGATCTAATAGAGAACAATATGATAATGCCAAAATGGGACGCTCTGAGTTATTACCCACCAGGTAGACCAGTTGAGGCTTTTCAAGGATGGAGCTATACGATTGCGATATTTTACAAAATACTAAATCCTGCTCTTGGTTTCACACTTACAGATACCGCAAAATGGTCGACATTGATATTCGCAGCATTTGCAGCAATACCTGCGTTTTTATTAGGTAAAAAATTATCGAATAACGTTGGAGGACTAGCAACAGCCCTTTTTGGAGTTCTGACACCTGCACTGATAGGAGTTTCAATGGCAGGATATTGTGATACTGATATGGCAGTCGTATTCTATTCGTTCCTTTCAGTTTATTCGATTCTGTTAGCAATAGAGAAAGAGTTTTCCATTAAGAGTGTACCATATTATATATTTGCAATACTTGTCAACTTGGCATTCGTATTCACATGGGGTTATGGATGGATAATACTTTTGTTTTTCACAGGATTCATGCCTGCAATGTTCATTTTTCGTGCAGTGGAACAAATGATACATACTAGAAAATTCGAAGTTAACATTTTGGAATTAAAAAAAGGGACCGGCATAATAATGCCATTGCTGACAATCATAATAATTACAAATATTATCGGAACTGTTCTGAATTTTGGCAACATAGCCAAGATAGCTATGATGGGCCTGTCATTTATTCAAGGAACTGGACTTTTGGTTAACGTATCGGTTGCCGAACTCCAACAGATGAACATATTAACGTCAGCCGGATTTAACAACCTTGTTGAAAGAGTCGGACTAGCGCCAATAATTTTCACAATGGGAATGTCCCGAGTTCCTATAATAACATCACCACTGATTCTATTCATGCTCTTCAAACTTTATAGAAAAAGAAAGATAACTATTGAAGAAATATTCCTTCTGATATGGGTATTTATAACCTTCTTATTGATAACTCGTGGTGTGAGGTTTTCACTTCTCTTTTCAACTGCAGCTTCAGTAGCGGTGGGTTATGTTATAGGCAATGTCCCAAAATACCTCAAATCTGACTTTGCCAAGATTACATTCTACGGGCTTACAGTTGTACTTATGATTATGTTTGTTTCAAGCGCTATAACAACAGGATACGATGTTGGAGTAGGGATGAGAATAAGTGATAACTGGTATGATATGCTTGATTGGTTAAAGGAAAATGCGGACCCAGATTCCTTGATTGTGACTTGGTGGGACCCTGGGCATATAATAACTGGATATACAGGACTACGCGTACATTCTGATGGGGCCCATTGCGGTAAAGGGGTAAACGCTTGTTTGATATATGGGCACGATACACGGATTCAAGATATGGGCAGGGTCTTTTCGATAAGCGACGAAGATGAAGCACTTTCTATTCTAGAAAAGTATGCCCAATTGACGCCAGAACAGTGCAATGAAGTTAAAGAGACCTATGGTGATATACTTCCGCCAGATTCATGCGGCCCGATAGCGGATATGTATATTATAGCAAGCAGCGATCTGATACAAAAATACTATTGGCTAAGCTACTTTGGAACAGGCACAGGCAGAAATTATTTGCAACTTCCCCTATCAGGCTATGACTCAGACCAAGGAGTTTTGACTTACGGCAGTGGTGAAATATCCCTAGTCATCAACAATGAAGGAGTCTGGGTTCCCGTATTGAACTTTCCAGATCAGGGAATAAGGAATGTCTTAGTGAAGGAAATTGTTTACTATGAATATGGACAAGAAAGGGATATTCTGTTAAATGATACCCAGGCAATAGACGGGATGGTGTGGGTTGACCCGAGCTACAGTTCATTGATTTTCATGGAACCACAAATAAGAGACTCTATATTCAACAAAATGTTCTTCTTCCTCGGGAAAGGCCTAAATAACTTTGAACTTGTCTATAAAAATCCTGAGATACGAGTATTCAAAGTAATTTGGCAATAAAATGTAAAAATTTTTATTCGACACAGAGAAAGGATTAATATGGAGTTTCCAGTACTTCCGTTCGAACGGATAATTAAAAAAGCGGGCGCTAAACGCGTTTCCTATGGTGCTGCAGAGGAATTGGCAAAAGTAATGGAAGAAAAAACAATGAAGATAGCTGGGGAAGCTGCGGCGCTGGCAAAGCACGCTGGCCGCAAAACGGTCATAGCAGAAGACATAAGATTGGCAAGACGCAAGTTTAGCTGAACTCGCAACACTCAAATTCTTTAGGCTTTAATCCTATATTAAGTCTCATGGCACCGCTAGACGACATTCTTCAGAAACTAGAGTCAAAAACACCTTTGAGCAGGGCTGAACTGAAAGAAAAAATACGTAAAAAACAGGAAGGTCTATCGGGGCTTGTTAGCGATGAAGGCGCAGCATACTTAATTGCAAAAGAAATGGGTGTTAATTTGATTAACAATGAAAAGCGCAAATTGGATATGAAAAACATAATTGCTGGTATGAGAAATGTGGCAGTGGCAGGTCGAGTTTTTAAAATATCCAACACAATAACCTTCAAGAAGAGCAATGGTTCTGAAGGGCGAGTGGTCAATGTATTTGTTGGCGACAGGACAGGATTTGTCAGAACACCTCTTTGGAACGAGCAAGTAGGCATAGTAGAAGATGAAATAATTAAACTAGGAGATATAGTCCAGATAAGCGGGGCATTTGCTCAGGAGAATATATATGGAGACTTAGAACTTTCACTAGGTAAATATGGAAAGATATTCAACGTCACGGAAGAGGCTATGGGAGCAGGCATGGATTACAACTTTCCGACAGTTGAAGATCTGAACAAGAATTTTCTGGGCCCACGATCCAATAGAGTTCCAATCAAAAACATTTCTCCAGGAACTTTCGAGGTACGTGCAACGATAATAGATGTGATAAAAAGTAATTTCATCTTTAATGTGTGCCCAATATGTGGAAAAAAAGTCACAAAGAAAGATGCAGATAAGTTCGAATGTACAGTGCATGGCGAGGTTAAACCGAATCCTGCAATGGTTTTGTCTTTCATTATTGATGATGGTACAGGTATTCTGCGTGTCGTTGCTTTCAGAGAGACCGCGGAGAAGATTATAACCACTACTGCAAGTGAATTAATCAAATTAACTATTGATGAGAGATACGAATTGGTCAGCGGAAGTATGGTCGGAAAAGAATATATAATTCATGGCCGTGTAAAGAAGAATACAGCCGTTGACAGATTAGAGATGATAGCAAACAGACTTAAACCTATAAATATCTCAAAGGAGACTGAAAAATTAGCATCGTTATTGAAAATGAAATTGGGATAGACTATGCCAAGAAGAAAAAAAGCAGAAGAACTTCCAGATGTTATTGAAGAGACACCAACAGAGATAGTTGATAATCCTACAAAGCTATCAGTTTCAGGAAGTAAAAACTTTGACTTGTCTGAGATTCCTGGTGTAGGCAGAAAGATATCTGATAGACTTACTGAGGTTGGTTTTACAGATCCTATGGCAATTGCAGTTACTTCTCCTACTGAATTAGCTTCCATAGCAGAGGTTGGCGAAGGTACAGCAAGGAAAATAATAAATTCAGTTCGTGAAATGCTCGACATTGGTTTTGAAACAGCAGACAATATAATGAAACGCAAACTTGAAGCAGCCAAGATAAAGACGGGGGTCGAGTCTTTGGACAATGTGCTTGGCGGGGGTGTAGAGACGCAAGCTATAACAGAGGCTTATGGCCAGTTTGCAAGCGGTAAGTCTCAATTAGGTTTCCAGCTTGCCGTGAACGTTCAATTGACAAGAGAAAAAGGAGGACTTGGTAAGAATTGTTTATTTATAGATACTGAAAATACATTCTCTCCCAACAGAATAGTCAGTATTGCAAAGAGAATGGGCCTCGATCCTGATCAAACCTTGAAGAACATCTATGTGGCACGTGCATTCAACAGTGAGCATCAAATATTTCTTATTCAGAAAGCCGCTGAGATGGTAGAGGAAAAGAACATAGGGTTAATTATTGTTGATTCATTGACTTCTCATTTCCGTGCAGACTACGTTGGTAGAGGTGAGTTGGCCCGTAGGCAACAGAAATTGAACAAACATTTACATACATTACAGCGTTTGGCAGATGGGCATAATTTGGCAGTATACATAACGAATCAGGTTATGGCTAGACCTGATATGCTATTCGGCGATCCGACAGCTCCTGTTGGTGGGCATGTGCTGGCACATCAGGCTACTTACAGGTTATACTTGAGAAAGGGGAGAAGTGGAACACGCGTTTGCAAATTAATGGATGCTGCAAATTTGCCTCAGTCTGAATGTGTTTTTAAGATTGTAGAAGAAGGCTTGGTCGGAGTTTAAATCATACTCGGCACTACGCTTTCTGTTTCACTTTACCCTCGACTTTCACTTGTTTATTGCAATAAGGGCATCTACGCGTTCTCTGCCCTAATCTAATCTTCAACCGTCTGCCGCATTTGTCACAATGTATGTAAGCATATCCCCACATAAGAACCACTAACAAATTCTGGGTATATCTAAAAAGGAATACCCTCGCTAAATTTGTCATTCTATATTGATGTTATTTTTTCATTCCCATGTAAATTGCTGCTAGGCCAGCCACGATTAGCACTATCGTTGCTGTTGGGAATCCAGCCACGTCTAAGAATTTGAGCACATTATAGTAGTATACTAATATTCCAAGTATTATGCTCACGAGCCCTCCTAGCATGTTTGGGTTTTTCATGAGATCTGCCATAATTTTTCCTCCTCTGAATTTTCTCGCAGATGTTTTAAAGCACAACATCCGTTAATAATTAATTCGGCTTTGCTTTAAAAAGAGTTTTGGTATTGAAAAAAGTTTTTAATACTATTTGATTATCTATTCTTATGAAAATAATTGCTCGGGGTGCAGAAGCAGTACTATATGTTGATTCATTGGACGGCCAGAAAGTGCTTGTTAAGGACCGTGTAAGGAAGAACTATAGAATTAGACAGATAGATGAAAAACTTAGAAAAGAACGAACTAAAAAAGAAGTAAAGTTAATCACAGATTCGCGAGCCATAGGAGTCCCTACGCCTCAGATACTTGATGTTGACAAGGTAAACCATAAGATAATCATGCAGTTCATTGGCGGTATTAAGATAAAGGATTTTTTGGATAAAGCCAGCAATACTGAAATCGAAGTTGCCTGTAAACAGATAGGCTATTCTATTGGAAAACTTCACAAGAACGATATTATTCATGGAGACTTGACAACATCTAACATGATATTGCAGCGAGGCACTGAAAGAATTTTCTTTATTGATTTTGGGCTTGGTGGGTATTCTAGGCGAATAGAGGACAAAGGTGTCGACCTTAAGCTGCTTTATGATGCGATAAAGGCAGCACACTATAAAATATTAAAACTTTGTTGGGGAAATATTCTTGAAGGATACAAAAAGGAATATAAGAATGCTGAAGAAGTAATAAAGAAAATAGAAGATATAGAGGGACGTACAAGATATGCTAAGCGTAATAAGGAAACTGAAGGGAGAAAATAGACTTGAAACAATTGAAAACTATTCCATATCAGGTGTGGTTTTTGGAGCTTTGATGTTTTCTGTAGGTATAGGATCAACGGTGATAACACCAAAAGGTATACCGACGATAATATCGATGCTCGGCGCGCTTGTAAGTTTTATATCGACTGTACTCTTCATATTTACTTTGTTGATAAAGGACTCCCTTGGAAAAGAATAAAAAGGAAAGAACTTAACATAAATAATCGTGATTTGATGGCAAGGATTTATAGCAGGAAAAAAGGAAAAAGTTCAAGTAAAAAGCCAGTTGTTAGAAAACCAAAGAAATGGACAAAAGTGAAAAAGAAAGAAATAGAAGAACTTGTTATTAAACTGGCTAATGAGAGGAAAACATCAGCACAGATAGGCCTTATCCTTAGGGACAAGCATGGTGTCCCAGATGTGAAAGTTGCCACTGGCAAGACAATTAGCAAGATAATGAAAGAAAATGAGGTATATCCTGATTTGCCTGAGGACATGATGAGCCTTTTGAGAAAAGCTGTGGCTTTGCGCGATCATCTTGAAAGGCATAAACCAGATAAACATTCTAAAAAAGGTTTGGAAAACTTAGAATCGAAGATAAGAAGGCTCGGCACATATTATGTCCGTAAAGGAGAGATGTCAAAAGACTGGAAATATTCTCCAGAAGAGGCAAAGCTAATAGTGCAGAAATAAAAACACAGGGGAAATCTGCATAGCAAAAGGTAATTTAAATTAAAATCCTAAAGAATTCCAAGTGGATTTAGAAGTGATGGTTTGTTTTTCAAAGAGATATCGAGCATCGCGAAGATAGTCAAAACCTTGATAAACGAGAAAAAGGTCGTGATAATTTCACATTACGATGCAGATGGCTTGTGCTCAGCATCGATTTTAATAAGAGCGCTGATGCGCGAAGGCGTAGACTTTGAACTCCGCGTGATTAAGCAACTTACAGAACAGGAAATATCTAATCTTTCGATTGATAAAACTATGCTTGTAATATTCTCTGACTTGGGAAGCGGCCAGGTAGAGAACCTGAAACCAATACTTGAAAAGACACAAATTCTAATATTGGACCATCACGACCCAGTACGAAAA
>CAYVFQ010000012.1:0-14199 GCA_964451045.1 uncultured archaeon | reverse complement strand
TTGTAGGCATCAGTGATGCATTTTCAGGAGAAACCCTTTGTGACAAAGACTATATAATACAACCTTTTGAAGAAATCAAACACATTTTTGAGCCGGTTGTCACAAAGTCGGTAGAGCCTGAAAATCCTAGAGATCTTACAAAACTCATTAACTTCCTTAAGAAATTGTCAAGGGAAGATACGACAATTAAGGTTAAAATAAACCAGGAAACCGGCGAATATCTAGTTTCTGGCTTGGGGGAGCTACATTTAGAGGCTAAAGTAGAAAGGAAGTTCAAGGAAATGGGATTGAAGGTTAAGGTTTCACCGCCAATAGTTGTTTACAGGGAAACAGTCACTAAGAAATCTCCGATAGTTGAAGGTAAATCACCAAACAAGCATAATAAATTTGAAATAATAGTTGAACCCTTGGATGAGCCTATCTATAAAGCTATGATTAATGGGGATTTAGAAAGCGATTATATTCCAAAAGGGAAGAAAACAGACTTTGCAAAGAAACTTAGTGAAGTTGGTATGGATTATGACGAAGCTAAGAACTTAGTGTTGATACATAGAAGGTGCATGATGATAGACATGACAAAAGGAGTCCAATATATGAACGAAGTGATGGAACTTATAAAAGAGGCATTTATTAACGCCATGGACGAAGGTTCGTTGTGTAGGGAACCTTGTACCGGTATAAAAGTAAAACTGCTTGATGCTTCCTTGCATGAGGATCCGGTGCATAGAGGACCTGGGCAAATAATACCAGCTTTCAGGACCACGGTAAGGAATGGCGTACTTAGTGCAGGTGCTACATTGCTTGAACCAAAGCAAGAGATAAGGATAGATGCACCTGAAGAGATGATAGGTGTAATCTCAAGAGAAGTCGAAAACAGACGAGGCCAGATAATAAACATAGAAAACGCTAGAGGATATACTGTGGTCACATCAAAGATTCCAGTTTCTGAAATATTTGGACTCGATGCTTCGTTGAAATCTGCAACGAGCGGCAGAGGATTCTATAGCGTCATAGAAGTCTTGTTCGAGGAAATACCACAATCACTCAGAGAATCGACAGTACTGTCTGTAAGAAAGAGAAAAGGGTTGAGCGAGAAGATACCATTTGCAAATTTGGAAGAATAACAGAAAATATATTTAAATACTTTTAATAATTAGTATAGTTATAAAATCCAAGATTTGGATTAAATTTGAAAAACTAGGATGTAAAACGTTAGGAGGTTGATGGGAATATGCCAGCAAAACCACATTTGAATTTGATGACAGCAGGACATGTAGATAGTGGGAAATCTACTCTATTAGGTAGATTGTTATTCGATTCAGGAGCATTAAGAGAAGAAGAAATGAGAAAACTTAGAGATATGGCAAAAGAGCTGAAAAGAGAAACATGGGAATACGCTTATGCAGTTGATACTACAAAAGAGGAACGTTCTCGAGGTCTAACAATCGACATAATGCACAGGCCATTTGAGACAAAAAAATGGTATTTTACCGTTATAGATGCTCCAGGACATAGGGATTTCGTTAAGAATATGATTACAGGTGCTTCTCAGGCAGATGCTGCAATATTTGTTGTTTCGGCAAAGCCAGGAGAAGGTGTGCAAGAACAGACAAAAGAGCATGCATACCTATTAAAAGTTCTTGGAGTTAACCAAATAATACTTGCTTTGAACAAGATGGATGCAGCTAATTGGGATGAGAAGAGATTTAACGAAGTTAAAGAAGAAGTTGTAAACCTTTTCAAAAAGATTGGTTATAAAACTGATGAAATACCTATGATACCAATGTCTGCATTTACTGGAGATAATGTAGTTAAGAAATCTGAAAATATGTCTTGGTATACTGGGCCTACTTTAATGGAAGCGTTAGATCAATATATACAACAGCCTCCTAAGCCCACGGATAAACCATTAAGAATGCCTGTTCAAGATGTTTTCACTATAAGTGGAATAGGAACAGTTCCTGTAGGTAGAGTAGAAACAGGCGTTATGAAGGTTGGAGATAACATAGTCTTCATGCCATCTGGTGCAAAAGGTGAAGTTAAGTCAATTGAGATGCATCACCAACAGATTGACAAAGCTGAACCTGGCGATAATGTAGGATTTAACGTACGTGGGATTGGGAAGGATGATGCTCATAGAGGAGATGTCGTCGCTCACGTTGATAATCCTCCAACAGTTGTCGATAAAGGCGATCACTTTATAGCTCAGATAATTGTACTACAACACCCCACAGTAATAACGGCTGGATACACTCCAGTATTCCACTGCCATACAGCATCTGTTGCATGCAGAATAGATGAAATAGTCGCCAAGTTGGATCCTAAGACAGGAGAAGTTCTTCAGGAAAAACCTGATTTCATAAAGACAGGCGATGTCGCAAGGATCAAAGTAGTACCTACTAAGCCAGTTGTAATAGAGACCCAGTCTAAATTCCCGCAACTTGCAAAGTTCGCTGTAAGGGACATGGGTAGCACAGTTGCTGCAGGCCAATGCTTGGAAATAGTAAAGGCTTAGCCTTTCTTTATTTTCTCTAAGTTTAGAATGAGAAACTTTAATTAAATTATCATAAAGAACGTTCGTCGTCAAAGCCGCTTGGACTTCTTCTGAGGTTTCTTAATTCGTCTAACTAAGAAGAAAAGGATTTAAATACAGAGGGTTCAATAGAATTAAAACTTGTAAAGAATAAATTTATGCGACAAGTAAGTTAATGTGGTGACAAAAAATGCAAACGGCAAGAATAAAACTCTCGGGAAAGAATCCAAAAGAGCTTAATGTAA
The DNA here is from genome assembly GCA_964451045.1 of uncultured archaeon. GTDB lineage: Archaea > Aenigmatarchaeota > Aenigmatarchaeia > CG10238-14 > SCSR01 > CAYNTH01. Next base: position 11,421 of record CAYVFQ010000012.1, on the reverse strand, counting down.
TTTGCGACGAAATTAAAGGTATTGCTAAGACGTTTGGTGTTAATTATCACGGGCCTGTACCATTACCAACAAAAATTCTTAAAGTAACAACGATGAAAACTCCATGTGGTGATGGGACTGGTCACGGCAATGCTAGTTACGATAAATGGGAAATGCGGATACATAAGAGAATTCTTGATGTTCAGGCAGATCAGCGTGCACTCAGACAAATTATGCGCGTGAATGTGCCTCAAGGAATACATATGAGCATACAACTAAAAGATTGAGTTGAATATAATGGCACACGGTGAAAAGAGAAAACGAAGGAAGAAAACGAAGCGCAGAAAGCAGAAGAAAAGGAAGAGAAAGAAATAATTAAACTAATTCTTGTATATTTCTACATCTCTTTTCATTTAAAAATGGGCCCGCTGGGATTTGAACCCAGGACCACTGGTTTTTACGCCAGTGAAACTAATCGCTCATAGGCCTTATAAGACCAGCGCTCTAACCAAGCTGAGCTACGAGCCCATCAACAATACAATTGGTTTGATTCTTAGCTTATTAATATTTTGTTAAGAACAACAATTATTAAATCTTTAAAATAGTTTTAAATTTTATGGCTTGTAGAGGAGATATAGATTTATTGGTTGGAAAAGGGATATCGTTGGAAGTATTATACGACAGAATAGAAGGAATGAAACTTAGGAAGAGATTTATGGATTTTCTTGAAATGTATCCTTGCATTCTTGAATCTACTCCATATATACCCGAACATGCTAAGAAAGAATGTGAGAGATTGCTTGTTGATATGGAGCCTTACCTTAGACATCTGAAAGGAGCTTCAGATTTGTTAAAAATGGCTTTAGAAAATGTTGTTACTAGCACTTACCAAGTTTGAGTTGAAAATCTTTTGCGATTTTTCAATATAGGTATACCTACAAACACAGTATTTATATGTTTATCTGTTTGCAATAGTTATTATATGCTAAACAGGGCAGCTTTGATTGATAAAATTGCTGATGACTTATTGAAAGAAGAATTTGAAGTTTTCATTACTCAAGGATGTTTTGATATAGCAGCAAAACGAGAGAAACTGATGCTGATAAAATGTCTCACTAACATTGATGGGCTAAATCAAGGACAAGCAAAAAGTTTGCTCACAATTTCATATTTTCTTTCCGGTTATCCTTTTGTTGTATCTATGCGAAACAATAGAAGTTTTTTAGCAAACGATATAATATATTCACGTTTTGAGTTACCGGTTGTCACGCCGAAGATGTTTGAAAACATAATTGAAGAAGAAGCTCATACATTAAAGTCTGCAAAGGGGCGCCATACATTTGAAATAGATACCACTATGCTCCAAATGAGACGCTATGAATTAAAATTTACGTTGGAAGAATTGTCTAAACTTGTAGGGATATCTAAGAAAGCTCTTTATGAAATAGAGAATAGCCGTACAGATCCAACACAGTATACAGTCAAAAAACTTGAGCATGTTCTTAATGTGAAGTTACGTAAAATATACAAACCTCAGTCAGCAGAACCTGCCTATATGGAGCCATCAACTCAATTGCAGAAAACCGTTAACAAAGAACTTAGTAGGATAGGTGTTGAAAATACTGCAGTTCAACATGCTCCTTTTGAAATAGCAGGCAAGGGGGAATTCTCATTCATAACAGGACTATCTAAGACTTCGAAGAAAATGAAGCGTGTGGCAATTTCAGTAAAAAAACTTTCAGGAATCTTTGAATCCAGTGCATTCTTTGTTTCAAATAAAAGAAAAAACAGGACTGTGGAAGGTCTGCCGATATTACTTGAAGAGGATTTGCCTGAAATTGAATCTGCTAAAGGACTGAAAAAACTTATAGAAGAAAATTCAGATTAATTGTTAACTTTTAGGCGATAAGATGTGTCTAAAATTGTGTAAAACTAAGAAAGTCAAGATAAAAGACGGTAGAATAATTACGATTAGAAGACCTAAGATATCAGATGCTAAAAAAGTTAAGGAATACGTGAACTCTCTTATCGAAGAAGATGCTATGATAAAGATAAATCAAAAACAGACCCTTAAACAAGAAACTAAATGGTTGAAAGGAATACTTGACGATATTAAGAATAGTAGAAAACATGCTGTACTAGCTGAGATTAATGGAGAGATAATAAGTTTTGGCGAACTACGTAAAGGTATGTGGAGGGAATCACATACAGCCAGTTTTGGTATAGGCGTAAAGAGAGATTTTAGGAGACTTGGTGTAGCCACTTCAATGCTGAAGTACCTTATAGAAATCGGCAAAAAAGACAAAGCTATTAGAATTATGTATCTAGATGTTTATGCTGAGAATAAAGGAGCTGTAAAATTGTACAAAAAACTTGGATTTAAAAAAGTCGCAAGATTGAAAAAAAGAGTACAATATAAGGGGCAACTTGGAGACAAGTTAATTATGGATATTCAATGGTGAGTTGATGAAATCTTTTAGTGAAAGAGTTTGGAATTTGATGCGCAAAATTCCGCGCGGCAAGGTAACGACGTACAAAGAATTGGCACACACATTGAATACAAAAGCATATCGTGCGGTCGGCAATGCGTGCCGAAACAATCCATATGCACCTGAAGTTCCATGCCACCGAGTCGTAAAATCAAATGGTAACATAGGTGGATTTGGAGGAGACGTGTCTGGAAAGAATGTGAAAAAAAAGATTGACTTGTTGAAAAAAGAAAATGTAAAAGTTGAAAATGGGAAAGTCACTAATTTTGAAAAGCTATTATTTAAATTCAGGTAAACTGTTATTTAATTGAAGGTCAGTAAGATGGTTGAAAAGGAGAACGAGAACACTTTTTCGGACGTTATAGAGCAGAAATTCGGACTTTTTGTAAACAAGCGTATTGACAGAAAAACAAAAAAAATGCAGGTTGAATTAAAGACTAGAAGCGAAGGCATACCATTAGCAGAAGCCGTTATCATTCTTGAGGGTTGGATAAAACGCGTGAAAGAAGAGCTCCAAAGACCATATACAAAAAACCTGAAATTTGGGAAATGAGGGATTCACCGAAACGCGTATACCTACATACACATAAACTTTATAAGTATTAGTTTTCTATAAGTTAAATATCGTTTTGAAAGAAATGGAAATTGGAGGTAGATGATTCATGGTTCAGATGGGACAAATCGGCGGACAACCTATTTTAATTTTGCCTGAGGGCACATTAAGGCAAACGGGGAAAGGTGCACAAGGTGGAAACATAGCTGCAGCAAAAGCAGTAGCGGACGCTGTTAGAACTACTCTTGGACCAAAAGGAATGGACAAGATGCTTGTTGACTCTATAGGTGATATTGTTATTACAAACGATGGTGTTACAATTCTTGATGAGATGGAGATTGAGCATCCAGCTGCCAAGATGATGGTTGAAGTTGCTAAGACACAGGCTGAAGAAGTTGGTGATGGAACAACGACTTCTGTTATAATTGCTGGTGAGTTGCTAAAAAACGCAGGAGAATTACTAGAACAAAACATACATCCCACTGTTATAACTCGTGGATTCAAGATAGCAAGAGATGAGGCTTTGAAAATTTTGGAAGAGATATCTATACCGGTTAATCTTGATGATACCGAGATGTTAGGAAAGATAGCATTGACGTCTATGAGTGGGAAAAGTATGGAAAAAATGTCACCAGAACTCGCGAAACTTGTTGTGGACGCTGTAAAAAATATAGCAATCGTAGAAAATGGTAAAATTGAGATTGATGTAGATGACATAAAGAGAGAGAAGAAATCCGGCGGTTCCGCAGAAGATACGGAACTTGTAAGAGGAATTGTCCTTGACAAGGAAGTTGTTCATCCTGCAATGCCGAAACAAGTAAAAGAGGCAAAGATTGCTTTGATAGATACTGCCCTTGAAATAAAGGAGACGGAGACAGATGCACAAATAAGGATAACTTCGCCTGAGCAGATGCAGTCTTTTGTTGAACAGGAACAAAAAATGTTGAAAGAGATGGTCGATAAAATCATTGCAAGTGGTGCGACAGTGCTTTTCTCCCAAAAAGGAGTGGACGATATAGCACAACATTATCTAGGAAAGAAAAAAATACTTACAGCAAGGCGTGTTAAGAAATCTGACATGGAAGCACTAGCAAAGGCTACTGGCGGAAAGATAATAACGAATTTAGATGATTTGAAAGAAGAGGATTTGGGTTATGCAAAGCTTGTTGAAGAGAAAAAGGTAGGCGGAGATGAGATGATATTCGTACGAGACTGTAAAGATCCCAAAGCTGTAACGATTCTTGTACGAGGAAGTACAGAACATGTTGTTGATGAGGTAGACAGAAGCATAGAAGATGCTGTAGGTGCAGTTTCTTCTGCTGTGGAAATTGGTAGGATAGTTTATGGTGCTGGTTCGCCTGAAGCAGAACTTGCAAAGAAGTTGAGAAAGTTTGCTGAAGGTTTCTCTGGGAGAGAACAATTAGCAATACAATCGTTTGCAGAAGCTATGGAAGTTATTCCAAGAGCTCTTGCGGAAAACGCCGGATTGGACCCGATCGACATGATGGTTGAATTGAGAGTTGCTCACGACCAAGGAAAGGCAACCTATGGCATAGGAGTATATGAGGGAAAGGTTCTGGACGCAGCAGAGATTGGCGTTGTCGAACCTTTGAAAGTAAAGACACAAGCGATCAATTCAGCATCGGAGGCTGCAGAGATGATATTAAGGATAGACGATGTCATTTCAGCAAGCAAACTTTCAAAAGGTGGAATGCCTCAAGGCATGCCACAAATGCCAGAAATGTAAAATCTTTATTTACCTAGTTCTAGAAATTTATTATATCAAGAAAAAGAAGAATTAATATAGAATTATTGCTAAACTCGGTGAAAAGATGCCAGAAGAGGAAGAAGAATTCGAATTAGTTCCTATATCGCCTATACGAAGACTGGAAAAAAGACTTGAGAAAATGGAAAGAGGCAAAGGAAATTTTGATTCTACAAAATTTTTCAGTGAAGTTGTAGAGATTATAAGGATGAACCAACAGATCGTTGACGAACTGGCAAAGGCAAATGATGCGTTGCGCATAGAAATATCAAAACTTCCCGGAAAGATGGATGAATTGATAGGTAATCTGAATGAATTGATATCTTACATCAAGGCAGCTGCTGGTACAACTGAAGGCGAGAGCACTGTTGGTGCGGGAGCAAACATGGGCCCGTTATTGAAGAAAATGGACCAGTTAATAGAGGGTAACAAGAAGATAGTTGAAAGCAACGAATCTGTGATGGCTACAATTGACCAACTTTCTACAAAATTGAAAAGGCCTCAACCGTTGATTAGACCGGGAATGAGAAGATTACCTTCATTGAGAAAGAACCCCAAATAGAATTTATTCTGAAATGTTAAATTAAAAGTATGGATAAAGGAGTATCTGAAATAATCGCAGTAGTTCTGATCGTTGTCATTACTACTAGTCTTGTGGGTACCGCACTTATGTGGGGTCTTCCGCTCATATCCAAGCGTCAGGATTCCAGTGTTGCTGACAGGGTTTACAATTACTTTAACAGGGAAAATGCGAATTCTATAGTAAGGAAAATAGAGTTCGTTTCTGTGAATGGAGGACAAGCGACATTTATCTCTGATGTGAGTGGGGGATGGATTATCCATGGATATGATGAATCAAGTGAAAGCAACAATTCATTGGAATTTGTAACCATGAGTAAAGTGTCGAATGTAGCTGTATCCACATCAGAAAATAATATTGAGTGGGTATCCTTAACACCTGGTGGTAGTTGTCCTCCTGATAACGGAATCGTTGGCCTTGATCCTTCTTACGTAGTTTGCGCAAAGGCAGTTGTAGCCGGTGAAGGGTTTGAACTAAGATATAGAATATGGTTTAGGGAACTCTACGATTCCGCTAATACAAAAATATGGAAAGTTAATCTCATGACTTACCCAAATGGGGAATCTTCTGCGGCTACTAAAACGATTAAGATATCTCAAGGCGACATAACTACGGGAACTCAAGACGGAAAAACATTAATTGCAACAGAAATTAAAATTCTTTTAGTATGAAAGTTCTTAAAAACCCATTCGGTCAATCACAAGTAATTCAATTTGTTCTATTTTTCTTAATGGGAATAGCAATTTTTACAACTATCGGAAATTATTTCAGAGTCCAGTCCGAACTGCTAAGAAACGATGTGTCAGTATATTCTGTCGAGATGATAAACAGTTATTTGTCTTCTGTGGCTATAGCTTCTGTTGACACCTGCAAAGAATGTAATATCGTTGAAAACAAAATCAGAATAAGTGAGACAACTTTCGGATATTTCCTTGAAGCAACCCTTAGCAGCAATGGATTGACCATATCAACCGTTCCAAGCAAATTCGAATATACTTCTTCTGTTAACAACCTTAATGAAAGCATAAGCTTTGTTTCAGGCTCTGCTCCATCAGTTCAACCAATAAATTTAACATATGATAGAAACCAAAATAAATTAGAGATAAGATGATGAGCAGAAAGATTTTAAAAAACCTTGTAAAGGGATATAAAGTTCTCAATAAAACTGAAATTTCGGCAAGTCGATCGATACCAGTTGAAATGGTTAGTAAGCCTAAAATACAGTCAGAACTAGAAGAAGATGCTAAAGTAGAGGCAACAGTAACTAGGACAAAAGGTGAAATAGAGGCAACAGAAGCAGACATCGAAGGTTTTGAGATTCCAGAATTTCATCCATCGAATGTAAGACTGGGAAAACTCAAGGTACAGGAATCGAAACTAGGGCCTATGATATACCCTTTGATACCGCTGAGGCCAAAAAAAGGTGAGCCGGTATTCGCACATGTAAGGATATTATGGGATAGAAACCAGCACAAATACATCTATCATCTGGTCGAGCCGAAACTCTCGCCAAAGCTGAAAGGAGTACTCGAACGAATAAAGGATTTGCTGGAGCAACGCCTTGACATTGACTTTTCTAAATTGAAGAAGTTTGAAGCAATGGAATACCTTACAAAGCAGATGAATGAACTTATAGACTATTTTGACTTTAGAGTTAGTGAATCAGAAAAGCAGATTTTGAGATATTACATAGAACGCGACTTCATGGGACTTGGCAAGATAGAGCCGTTAATGAGAGACGATAATATAGAGGACATAAGCTGCGACGGCCTAGGTATACCCATATTCATTTTCCATAGAGACCCAAAACTAGGATCCATTGTTACAAATATCAAATACGAAGACAATAGTGAATTAGATTCTTTTATCACAAGACTTTCCCAATTGTGTGGAAAAACTATATCTGTTGCAGAACCGTTGATAGATGGCTCGTTGCCTGATGGAAGCAGATTGCAAGCGACATTGGCAACCGACATAGCTAGAAGAGGGAGCAATTATACTATAAGGAAGTTTACCAAGGCACCGTTGACACCAATACACCTTCTGTCATATAACACAGTGGACGTCAAAACTTTAGCATATCTATGGCTTGTTGTGGACCAAGGATTCAGCACACTTGTATGCGGAGGTACGGCATCAGGCAAAACGACACTACTAAATGTACTTTCGCTTTTCATAAGACCAGACAAAAAAATAGTGTCCATCGAGGATACTGCGGAGTTGAAACTCCCTCACCCTCACTGGGTGCCTACCGTCGCAAGGACGCCAATAGCGAGAGAAAAAGGTTCACGAGGAGAAGTAGATCTTTTTAATTTGCTAAAGGAAAGTTTCAGGCAAAGACCAGACTATATAATAGTAGGAGAAGTAAGAGGACCGGAAGCATATATATTGTTCCAACAGATGGCTACTGGGCATCCTTCACTTGCGACACTACATGCGGAGAACGTGCCAAAGTTGATGGACAGGCTTACGACTCCTCCTATATCGCTTCAGCCAACACTTATAGGTAGTTTGGATCTGACCGTATTCTTGTCTAGGATGAAATACAGAGACAACTTCGTAAGAAGGTTGACTGAAGTTGTTGAGATTGTTGACTACGATGAAGAAAAAAAGGCCCCTGTAGTCAATAAGGTTTTCAAGTGGAACTCCAAAACAGACAAGTTCGATTTGCTGAAAAAAAGCTTTATGTTGAAAAAAATATCTGAAAGGACTGGAATGACAGAAAAGGAAATAAAGGACGAGCTTGAGAGACGGATGTTTATATTGAACTGGATGAAAGAAAATCAGATATTGGACTTTATGAGCGTTAACAAAGTAATAAACATGTATTATAATTATCCTCAGCGGACAATATCCATGATAATGGAACGAATATAAACGGCAGTGTTGTTATGGTGTGTAAATGGGATTTTATAAAAAATTATCTTTCAGATTTTTCAGTCAAATAAGTGAACAGCTTACTCAGTATTTTGCAGATGTCAAACTTAATCTTAAAAAAGCCAGAATAAAAATTTCTTTGCAGGAATATATAAGTATAGCCATAATGTCGTGTTTTATAGTATTTATTATAAGCTTTCCGATACTCTCATTTTTGTTCGGACTTGTATTTCAGACCTTCCTATTCAGTTTCATAAGTTCCTTCACAGTAAGCACAATTCTGACGATAGGTTCTTTCTTGTTCATAATAAATTATCCTAGACTCATAATCAAAGAAAAGGAAAAACGTATAGATAATGCTCTGCCCTTTGCTGCATTATACCTTTCAACGGTTGCGAGCACGAAACTTCCTTTGCACGAAGTTTTTGATATATTCGCTAGATTTAGCGATTATGGAGACCTCACAAAGGAGATTAAGTCGATAACAAATGATGTTGACGTATTCGGCTTTGATATAAATACCGCACTTGAAAGAGCAGTTAGCAGATCGCCTTCAAAGGCACTTAAAGAAATGCTATGGGGAATGCTTTCCACTATACGTTCGGGAGGAGACTTGCATATATACTTGAGAGAGACTGCAGCTAATTTGACCAACGAATATAGGAGAAAGCTTTATGAATTTTCTCACCAACTGACAATTTATATCGAAATCTACCTTACTGCAATAGTACTTGGCGCAATCTTCTTTACAATCTTGACATCAATAATAAGTGGAATGGCCGAATCGGTGACCTCTTCTAACATCATCGTTATACAGTTCTTGCTGATATTTGCATTTATGCCTCTTATTTCAACTTTGTTTATACTTATTATAAAATCTATAACACCAGGTGAAGAATAATTGGCTAAGAAAAATGTCAAGAAAAAACCAAAGATTCAACGAAGACAATCAGACAAGCCAGAAACTTTGAAAGAAAGAGTATACAAGAAAAAGCCATCCCTTATGGGAATAAAATTAGAGGACTTATCGAGAGAAAGAAAAATATTGATAACTACTTTGATAACATCTGTTGCATTGCTGTCATTGGCCAGTTTTACTAATAACTTTGGTATACTCGCCAATACAATCTTGTTATCGACTTTTATTGTCGCTATACCTCAGTTTATTTTGATTTATCAGAAATATAGAGACTTGAAAGAAATGGAAGGGAAATTCCCTGTTTTTTTGCGTGATGTCATAGAGTCTTTAAGGTCCGGCATTCCGCTTCACAATGCTATAAAATCGGTAAGTGACTTTGATTACGGTAAGCTCTCGCCAGAGATTAAAAAAATGGCAAATCAATTGACTTGGGGAATACCTTTAGAAAATGCATTGGATCAGTTTGCTAAAAGGGTAAAATCAAGTAAGAGACTTTTCATAAATATTAAAATAATAAAGGAATCATACTTATCTGGTGGAGACGTTGTATCAACATTAGAAACCGTTTCTGAGAATTCAAGCATTTTGGAAGAAGCAGAAAAAGAAAGAAGAAGTATGCTAAATCAATATGTTATCTTGATGTATGCCATATCGTTTATATTCATAGGAATAGTAGTTGCGATAAATAACTTGATGATACCAATATTCGAAGTTTCTTCCATGTCTAGCGGGCAGATACTTGGACTGAGTAACCCATGCGACGTTTGTTCTGGGTTTATGTGTATAGTGTGCAGTCTTTACAGGGGGACAGCATTCTACATATTTTCGATTGATCCATCTTCGATAGGAGCATATTACATTTCTCTATTCTTTTTCATGAGTATAATGCAGTCGGTGTTTTCTGGACTTGTAGCTGGTCAGATAGGTGAGAATTCGGTAAAAGCAGGCATAAAGCATAGCCTTATTATGTTATCAGTGACAGTTGGCACTTTTTATCTATTGGTCTATTTTGGACTTTTGGGTGTTTAATTGGTGGTCAATAATGAGAGAAAAAACCCGTAAAGGCTTATTTAATATGGAATATTTTATAGTCTTAACACTATTTGTGACGTTTTCGGGTTACTTTGCATTTAGACTGCTGGAACAACAACCTACATATTTGCAGGAAGTCCAAAATGAGATTTATCGTTCGGAAAGCTATAGGCTAAGTGAGATTTTGGTCAACGACGCCGGTCACCCTGCTAACTGGGATGTACTTGTCGGTACAGCGGATGAAGATAAAATAAAAAGGATAGGTTTGTTGGATGATTCAAAAAATAGTACAAATCTTCTATCAGAAGAAAAGATAGACGACATGAATATACTCTGTTCAAGAGAAGGCGGTTTCAATACTGTAAAAACCCTTTTAGGTACATCCTATAATTTTTCAATAACGATAACAGATATGAGCAGATCGTTGGGTACTATAGAATGTAAACCGCCGGTGACCGAGGATATTAAATCTTCAATAAAAAGGTTGGTTTCCTTTAATTCAGGGAACTATGGTGAACTAATTGTCCAGATTTGGTAACAAAGGTGTCATAAACATAATAGAGCTGACAATAGTGGTCGTTACGCTACTCGTATCTTTCAATATATTCTTCCCTGGTACATCATATAAAACCAAGTGGGAAGATGCGTATGGTGTTATGACAACTAGGGATTCGATACTTGTACTAGAACGGACTGGGCATCTACATGAATATGCATTTGACTCCTCCAAAATGCAAACTTTTTTAGATACACTCTTCCCAGCAACTAATTTAATTTTATGGACCGGCGTAGAAGGAGGAATAAAAGGTAACATAAAAATAGCATGCGATTGTCCGACTGGAATTATAACGGAGTTGAACGAGTGGGTAGACGGATTATTCCTAAATAATAGAAGCATTACAATAACTTTTTGTAAGCCAGAAATTTCCTTGTCAGATCCATGCTTGGCAGATTCGGATATGTTGTTTATATGGGGATATAAGCCGCTTCAAATATACGATACTGTTCTTAGAGACTATACTTCGGATGGTAATGGTATAGTAGAAGTTATGGACTTCGATTCGTCCGATAAAGTAGAGGGTGATTCTGTACAAAAAGATATCTTTGGGTTGAAATGGATAGATTCGGTAAGTAGGACAGCAGATTATGCATCCATTTTGAGACAGCCAAAAAACACATCCGACATAATCTACGAACCATACAAATATTTTTACCATATCCCAGTCC
>CAYVFQ010000011.1:0-14514 GCA_964451045.1 uncultured archaeon | reverse complement strand
CCGTCCGATATACCAATCATCATCATCGGTATCAAACAGGATGTATACATCGATTGCAGTTCCTGCTCCTAACGAAAGATACCCCGCATCATACATACGGTATACCCCGCCGGAATCGGTAGGATATACATACCCTTCTGCGTCAGTCATGGGAGAAACTACAGATCCCCACGATGTTTTACAGGTGCCACCTAGACATATCGCACTTGGATAATATGTTGATGAACCAATGCTGTAAGTATTCGTAGCACCTGGGATAATATCGCCGTCTACAACATTCCATCGATAGTTTCCACTAGAATCCATCCCTCCAATTGTTTCTTCAAGTGTCGTTGCATAAGAAAAAATAGAGATTCCTAGCAGAAACGTAACCAGAAAAGCAACAACCATACGTTTCATGCTATTCCTCCTTTTTCTTTTTGTTTTCCTCTTTTTTCTCCGCAAACGCTAATTTCAGTACAACTGCCGTTTTCGTTTTGGGATCGTACCCGTAAAGCCGTTTGTTTTCTTGCATCTCTTTCAAAGTCTTTCCGTCAATATCTTCGATAACTTCAAGGTCTGAAGAAAGAGGTTTTAAGTTCTCTTTCTCTTTTTTCTCCATCGTTTCGATGAAATTCTTCATCGTGTTCGATTTCTTAATCTCTTTTAACTTGTCGCCTGCTTCATTACTCGCTTCTTCTCTTATAACAGTAGCGCCAGCAGGAGTTTTTGGATTCGCCATAACTATCCTCCTTTTCTTTATTCAACTTCATTCTTTATCCCTACCCCATGAAGAAACTCATCTGTTTCTTGATGAAGTTGATTTGCCATTTCGTCATGCTCACTGTCGGTAATCTCGATGATGCAAAGACGGCAAAGATACTCACCCCGAAACTCATAAAGTTCATACCCGGTAAGAGCGTCACCGTCTTCATCTTGCCCCCCCCTATTGCATCGAGGACATTTACCGAAACGAGTGAGGTTGCTTAATATTAAGCTGATGATGAACCTCCGCCTCTGGCCCAGGGACGATTTTTCAAAAGGATACCGTACCGTTCAACAAACGATGCCTTGTACCCTTTGTTGGTCTTATCCTCAAAGAAATCAATCAACGGTGTCTGACGTGCATGGAACTGGAAATCTTTGTGCTGGCGCTTTCCTACATAAAAAGCGTTGTCAGTAAGATAATCCCAATCCATCGGATCAGCGAGCCCGTAGTACGGGTTCATATCGTTTAAATCTCCACCGGGAAGACCGCATTCGGTTTTCGTTATCCTCTTTGCCATCAAGAAATCAGCGCCCGGGCCTGTCAAGAGAGTATCAACTTTCATCTTCATTGGACGATCAAGTTCATTCCGGTTATTTGTCGCGGTGTGAAGATTGTAAACAGTCTCAAAATTCGTGGGGCTCAAAGAAAGTCCGGCTACTGAGTTGTAATAAGTTCCTCCGCCTTTGTGAGTGTATTCATTCCCCGACAAACAGAAATGAGGCTGGCTATCATACATAAGATCGCCGGAACTGTCGGTGTTGTTAATCCACGAACCATTGAACACCCAATCACCAGAAAGTGTTCCACCTTCGTTAAACGGGCGTGCGCCGAATTCTTCCTTCGTATGAATTGATGCTTCTGTCCATGTTGCCGCAAGTTCCTTTAAGAAATTGCCTAATTTTACATTATCCTGAACTGCTTCAAAGGTGAGCGTTAAACCACCGGAAAATGTCCAGTATTTCACATAGTAAGCCCATCCCTGGGTCGGTGATTTAAAGTTAATATCTTGACCTTCGGTAGTGTGCCGTTCAAGAGCACCTAACCCTAAAAGCTGGGTCTGCTTGTCACCGCCTCCGGTGACACCTGTTTTCATTGCGTATATTTTGGGCACCATAGGGTCAGCTAAATCGATGACCTCAAATGCCGCTTTATACATATCTTTTTGATAAATTGCCGGATTATCTAGTCTTACGCCTGGCATTATTCACCATCCTTCCTTTATTTATAATCGCCAAAACTTATTGCATCGTTTCAGGGTTCAACCGCACGTCTACATATCCATCATTAGATGTCGTAGATGTAGCCGCTTTCCCGCCAACAACGACAACGGTTCCCTCAGTCTGTGTGGTAAGATTGACTTTTTGAATGTTGCTAATAACGATTAAATCGTACTCACCATGAACTACCGCTTGAGAAAAGTTGACAGTATATGTTGAACCGTCATACGCAAGAGGTAGACGGAATATCGCAGACGGATCGAAGATACAGTTCAATACCGTATCACCATTAGACGATCCACAAGTTTGATCGCCGCCTTCAACGAAACCAACTAACTCACCATCACTATCACCGGCAATAGCTCCATATCCACTGCTGTTTTTCACAAACCGGCCACTTTGAGATTTTATTACTTCGCTAGCAGCCATTGGCAGCGGATAAGCAGCTTTACCACCAGAGATATGACCAAATTTCAGTTCAGCGTATCCCATAAATTACTCCTTCTTTTTTTTGTTTTTTGGTCTGTTCTTTTGAACATCAATATAGAGATCATATGCCTCTTCCGGCGTAGAATTCGGGAACATCTCTAACGCTTCATTCTTCTGCTTTTCATTCAATGAGGGAGTTGTTTTTCCTTTTGCTATAGACTTCCCGGCACCAACTAGACCAGAAACAATCTTTTTTGACGCCACTCCCCGTTCATACCCTTTTTGTTCCGCTTCACGGCGTATTTTCTCCATGTCTTCGTGATACCTTCCACCTCTGGCCCACCGTAAAGCATACTCAATGGTATATTTCTCGTTCATCACGGTTTCCGCAGGAACTGAATTGATAAATTTTTTCACATCATCAGCAAAAGGTTTATCTTCTTCCGGTATCTGTTCAATAAGCTCAATACGTTTCTCATTGGCTTTTGACTGTAAATCATTTTCCAACTTGTCATAATGAGCCTTAGCCCTGACTGATATATCTTTTGCCACAAGCTTCAATACCGCTTCATCCGTTATCTCTTCAGGCAGATCGGCGTTATCCTTCCGGTAAAGTTCAGCCACCTTTGCAGGAGTACAATGCTCATTTCCCACAACAAGCCCTTTTGTGCTGATGACGTGATACCATTCACCTGCTGTTTCTGGTCGGCGAGGCTTGCTTGATTCCTGCTTGAGCTTGTTTATTTCAACATCTTTTTCAGATACAAGCCGTTGCAAACCAAGATACCCCTCGGCAATCTTATCTCTGTCATTACCATACTTTGATGAAACCTTCTTGATGCTTTCAAGCGTTTTCCGTGAATCGTCTTCAGAGATGTTCTTCTCTTTCGCGTAGTCCTTTATACGCTGCTCAAATTGATCTTTTTCTTCCTGTTCGATCTGAAGCTGAACAGTTTTCTTTTTTTCCTTGTCTTCATCAGACAAATCGTCTTCAGGCGCGTTCAGCAGCCTCTCACGTTCGGTTTTTTCAGCTTCGATCAATTCATCCCGGCGCGTTTTCTCCCCTTCACTCAACTCGTCAGGATTAGCAGAAAGCAAGTCTTCATCAAACTTCTCTTGAGGTTCTCCATCTTTAGGAGGCTCTTTGTGTTCTTCATCAGGCTCTTCCGGCGGTTCCTTCTTCTCAGAATCTTCCTTCGGAGGTTCTGCTAAAAAACCTTCTTCGCTTTTCTGCTTCTTTTCAGCAAGAAATTCTTCCTTCGCAATCTGTTCAGCGTTCTCTTCTGTGACTACTTTCGGATCTGGCATAACTACTCCTTATCTTTACGGGAGCCGGTTGTCCGGGTGTCCCTCTATGCTCTTCCCGGGCCTCACGTTGTTGTGAGGGTATCGGAAAATAAAAAAAGCCCAGACGGTTTTATCCATCTGAGCTTCTTGAGCTTCTAATTAAATGCTAACCTTTTTGCTACGCTTTACACTCTTTGGCGTGAGCTTCTTCACGTAGCAAAGCCTGGACGAGGTTAGCTGCACATTTCCAAGCATTTCCCTCACCAGTTCTCCCTGTAGCCAACAGTTCAACCTGGATCGCTGGGCCCTTAAATTCAATACGGGCTTCTTAGAGCCTCTGGTATTTTAAAGAACGGTTAATTAGGGGAAGATAAGAGTTCCCTCGTCCCCCAAGTAAATTCATTCATAACTTTGCATTTCGGGCATTTCATTTCTATCTTTTGAAGTTTATTGTCATTATATTCAGATTCATAAATCTTTCCAATAAACAATAACTTATGACAGCTTTTACATCGGTATTCGTTCATTTCTTCCTCCGTATAAAATCATGGAATATAGAGCCGGGTATTACTGTAGGCTTGCCGGGCTTAAATTCTGATAATGCCACAATCTTCAAACAATCCGTAAGGCAATTTACTAAAAACTCCTTCTTTGATGTTTGGTTGTTTTCCACACTAAAGATATAAAGCCGTCCTTCTTCATCGCATTTAATATGAACAAGGTCTTTCAATTTTTTATCTTCACTCATTAACACCCTCCTAAAATTGGCACGTTGTTGTTCTTTACCCGGCATATCGCCTCTTTGACCATAAGCATGGCTTCCTTTTCAACTTTTTTAACATCGTCTATCGTTACATTGCCAAATCCGTTATCCCGCAACCATTTGGCAATCGCTTCGTAAGAATACCCGTAAATCTTGATAAGTGACAATACCGCTTTCCCCCGGGCAATTAACCGCTTCGATGTCATAGGTAAATTCTTCTGGTTCATCAAAGATATACAATATTGTATATATGCTTTTTGCTCTTTTGGTGTCGCAGTCGTTATCGGAAACTCTTCCATCGACGCCCGGCGCTTTAATTTATCTTTTAACCCCGATAGATAGTTCCCTGCTTTTTCTATCGTATCAAATGTCTGGTCTTCTTTTATCCCATATTCTTTATCACTCATTTCTTGATCCTCGCATTACTGCCGATACTTTGTCGTAATCTTTTCTCAATTTATTATTTAATTGGCTTAATACGTCAGCTCTTACAAAAAGAGCATCATATATCGCCAGCCGGTTGTCTTTGTCCTTTATTGTCTTATGCACCGTTATCCCAGCTTGAATCAAGTCTTTATACGCTTTCTCCAAATCCTTCCGGTACTCAAGAAAACTGTCAGATTGAAGACAGGCAAGTAAAGATTCCTCAGCTTGTTTCGTGGCGTTAACAATATCTAACTGGCTTTTTTGTGATTTTTGGTCTTCTTTATCAAGAGGCCAGAAACTTAATCCTTTCATATTATCCTTTCTTTTCCATCTGTTTCGCCATGTCAGCCTGGGTCTCCATATCCGCGTTAGCCATCGTCTGCATCTGGCTTATGAACCCTAAAAGTTCCTTCGCGTTTAGTTTAGGAGCCTGTCCGGTTACTTTAGATTCTGCTACTTTCTGTTCCATATACTTTACGGTAGTCTGCATGGCTATCTGCGCCATCTGAGCGTTATGCTCTTTCGGATTAGGGAGTATTTTGTCTATTCCGTCACGCCATTCCGGCCCCCATTTCATCATACATTTACGGAGCATATAATATCTATTGACCATTGGCTCTTTGCCAAACATATTCATAAACAAAACGCTTTCTTTCTTCGCGTTTACTTTGTTGAAATCGAACGAGTACGCCTGTGATTGAATATGTGTCCTGGCAATCATTGCCGATTTCGTTATCTTTTTGGGTTCCTGGTTGGTTACATCACGATACCGATTCTCGTAATACAACTGTTCGTCATCGCCCATTTCGTAATAAATCATCATCATACAATAAATATCGTTCTCAAATCCTTTAGCAAACTCGAGCACATAATCGCGTACATCTTTCCCCGATTCGTTTAAAAGCATCGCTATCTTTGACGCCGGGGCTCTTGGATCAAGTGGGTTCTCTTTTCCTGACCGCAAATCACTTACCCCGAATATGTCCGACGCTACCCTGCTTACCTCATTCGCCAAAATAAGCAATGCGTTTACATCGACAGGTTTCATGTATTTATTAAGAAAATCTATCTCACCGGGTTTCGCATATAATGGCAACCCATCTATCCATAAATTATTATTCAACTGCTGAGCTACAGTAGAATCTTCTTCAACAATCGGGGTTATCGTGTTTGTCTTGTGCGTAGATTCAAGCGTATGGTTCAATATAGCGTTTTTCGCTAAATGCTGATCGGTTATCATCTCTGCCGGACATTCAGGATAAAACCCTTCACCGACTACGACATAATGAGGAATGTAATAACACTGCAACACTGTGTACGGAAAGTATATTCCGCCTAAGTATTCCCAGTCTTCTTCTGCCATCCAGCAAACTATCTTTACCCATTCATCATCATCTTCATCTAATTTAAAATAATACACACACTCAATTACGTCATAATCTTCCTGGGCGTATTTTTCTTTTAATTTTCCGTCTTTATCATTGATAAGTTTATCTATGTTAATGAATTTGTTCTCTTTCTCAAGCTGTTTTAGTTTGTAATACGTAAAGTTTACCCGTTCCCCGGTAAATTGGGTCTGGCAAAGATCGTCATAATCTTCTACACTCTTACGGACATAAAAGTTCTTGTTATCTACAAATACAGGATACGGATCGTTATAGACTACCTCATCGTATTCAGCGTCAAATGATATTTCCTTACCCGCAGTAAGAGCATCAATAATCCATTTATGCTTGTCAGGATCCTTCTTTACTTCATCATTGTACGCTAAAAGAAAGTCTTCTAACCCCTTGTTCTTAACAATCGGCTGGCCTGTGCGAGGATCCTGCCCTACAATCTCCGGCGTTCCCTTGAATGTCTCTGTCTTTATCCGCTTTTCTTTGAGTACCTTATGCACCCATTTCGTGATACCTACCCGTTTATGTACCGCGGAATCTGCCGCTAACCGTATTGGTTTCCGAATAGGAATCTTTTCTTCCAACGCATAATCAATAAATTGTTCCTGAGATTCGCATATTTCAACCCCGGCCTTTTGAGCATACCCGGGACGCGGTGATACCGCTACCATAGGTTCAACATTCAAAATAGCGTCAACGATAGACCGGACAATGTCAGAACCTTTTACTCTGGTCAACCCTGAATCAAGGTTGTACGCCCGGTTCGGGTTGCGAGGCATCTTCCCTTTCTTCTGGTTATCCATCGCCTCCAAGAATTTGTCAAACTTCTCTTCGTCACGCTCTTGCTTAATGAATTCAAACTCATCTTTTAACTCTCTCTTTAGCCTGTCTATTTGGGTGTCCGTAAGATTAAGCGATTTCCCTTTTTGCAATAAACTCTCAATCGTGTCTTCTTTCTTCTCTACCGGCTTGCGTTCGATTGTGAGATTTTCTTTAGGCATTTATTATCCTCCAAAACTGTTCATTCTCTGTAAATCACGGACTTTCCTTTGATGCGCCACCCGTTGAGATACAATATTAGACGCTTTTGGTTTATACGGCTTTTCAAACCGCACCTGTCCGGCTATAGCCCTGCATATAACTAACCCGTCTTGCTTGCCGTTTGCGGCCTCAACTTTCTTTACATTCCCGTCTTTATCCTTTTTGATAATAAAACTGTAACATTGAGATATGAGTTCCGGGTCCCGTAATATCGTCGAGCATACCCTTACTTCTTCACCGAATCTTGCCAACATTTCAGGCCGGGTAACAGAATTCGTATTAAACCCCAGCTCATCCATCTCCTCGGTTGACCCCGATTTTGTCCTTTTTCTCTTATAAATGTTGCCATACACCTTGTTTGCGTGCTGGCATACCATGTATCCATACCCTTTATTCTCAGGGACAAGCTCGGCTTCGTTGTAATAATTAGCCAACATAACCCCAATATGAGCCAAATCTTCCGGGGGATATTGACCGTTTACTGTCGCCACTGTCGCATTTGTGCGTTTATTTAAGACTAATGCAGAGGCTTCGTCCTGATCTAACGCCTCAGAAGCGTCTGTAACTACGATGTATTGTTCATTTGATACAGGTTTTTCATATATCTTTATCCGTCCTTCCGGCAATTCCCGAAACTCGTATTTCATGGCTTCATGGAATATCTCGCCTTTCATTATTGGCCGTTCCTTCACTTGCCGGGCAAGCCCTCTTCGGTCAAAAAACAACGAACCGGACATCTTGAACGCTTCCTGCCATGTGGACGGATATTCCTGCGCGAATCGGTCTAAATCACCGTTACAGTTGTTTACTATACACCACCTGCGCCAATTCATCTGTTCGTCGGTAAGATCGAATTCATTCTGTAACTGCTTTTCCTTTATTAAAAACTTCGATTCTGACATATCCGAAGAAAACGCTATTTTCCTTATCGGGTAAAATTCATCGTCCTGCAACGGCATGGAATATTCAGGTAATGCGAACCAGGGAATGAATACCGGAATCCAGTCTGTACCACCGTCTACCGCCTTTGTCCATTCGTCATAAAAGAAGTTCATACCGTTTGCTGTGGTCTCGCCAATTACTAGTGTTTCCGGTAAACTGGGAACCGATTGCATTAACCCAGTCATAACCTCATCAAAATCACGGAACCAGGCTACCTCTGACAAATGGACAAATTGGTATGTATGAGATCGAGCCGCCGTTGTATTATCCGCCGTCGCTATGATAATCTGAGAATGTATACCCTCCCAGGACAACTTGATTTCATTCGATTTCTCAAGCTTAGGCACTAAATGAGGCCGCTTTTCCTCAAGTTTCTCCTGGTAAAGCTTAGACATCTCAAACAAATTCTTGGCGTGTTCCTTTTCATCAGCCATTATCAAAGAGTTAACATTCTCTTTTTGTGAGGTATATGCGTATAGGATGGCCTCCGTTAACGTGGACATACCCGACTGCCGGGCTTTCAACAGCCATATCCTTACCGGCTTGCCTGATTTTAACCGTTCTTTAATGATCTCAAGAAATGATTTCTGGGGGTTGTTTAGATTAAACTTTATAAGACGTGCGTCTTTTGTCTTTATGGATAGCAGTTTTCCTTCAACTAACCGCATTGGGTATTCTTCAAGAGCCAGTTTCTGGCCCTGCAATATCCTTTTGTCAGTTAATTGAGATAAGGTCTCGCAATGTACCAAGCTCTTTCTTCCTTTCTTCTACGGTAAGTTTAATTTCGCCGGTATGTTCTACTTGGTGCCCATCTCTCCATTCATCTTTCTTCCTATTTTTAAGCCAAAATATCATTGCTGTAGGATCAGGTGGATAATGTTTAATGATTGGAGTTATTGTCACTTTCCCTTGATAATTAGTGATATAAATTTCAGGATGAGAATAACCACAAGCCCTTTGATACAAAGACGCTTCTACTTTAGCATCAGCAATAAGCTTTCCCTTTTTTAAGGACTCGAAAAACTCAGGATATTCTTTTTTCCAATTATTTATTGTGTCTTCATGGACATGGAATATTTTGGCGAGTTCTTTATCTGTGTAACCGTTTGCACCGTAATGCTTTACCTTACTGAAATCTATCGTATTGATTTTTGACGGTCTACCACCTGGCATTAAACTGGAACTCCTGTTTCATCTGTCATTGGCAAATATTGTGAATACCTGAGACACAAATCACATCTCTTATCACGATTGGCACACTTTCTTAAACAAACCCCTACGCTCCAATTGCTTCTTGATTTGTATCCCATAACAGAAGGGATAACCCGGACGCCCTGCGGTTATGCTTTGATCGCTTTTTACCCTTCACTATATATAAAATGGGCTAATAATTGGGTCTTTTTATGGCTGGATATTTGTCATAACACTCTGCGATATAAGAAGATACAGTTTTTCTGTGGATTCCTAAAAGTGGGCCAATTTTCCGATCTGAGATACCTGCCATGTAGAGGATAAAACAAGCACGTTTTTGAAGGCTTTTGATCTTACGAAACGGCTTATTTTTAAGCGGTGTGATTATTTCCCGGTACTGTCTATTGTTTGACAAACCAACCCCTTGTGTTATAATATATTCATCACCACAAGAGATTGTATTTAAAGCCTCTGGTTGCCGCCAGAGGTTATTTTTTTGGGAATAAAAATATCCCTAACAAAATTAATATCAACCCCACAACTATTAAAATGTATGGTTCGACAGCAAAACGAGAAATCTTTACATCAACAAGGATCATTACAAAAGAACAACCGATAAAAAATGCTCCAATATGTGTTAATAATGCGTTCACTTGCCCTCACTTATTAATTCTTTTTCTCCCCTGGATGTTCCATTGGGTGAATAAAAAATTATCTCCGGTATGTTCACTTCTTGAACACTCTTCCTCTTATCGAAATCAACCTTATAAAGCCTCAAATCACAATCATTAAACGCACATTTTACCAATTGTTCGCTTAATGATGAATAAGGGTATTGGATCGCTAATGCCACATCTTCTTTTGTGTTAAATGTCTGGGAATGATATATGCTCCCATTGATGATAAGTAATAAAATAAATATTGCTTTCATTTTTCTGCCTCCTTTTTTTCTACGCCAAACGGAATATTACTTCGCTTGCAAAACCGTTTTAACTTTTTTTCATAAGATCCATTTTTGATCCCGGCGGCCCCTTTGTTATTGTGATGTTTTCGTTTCCTGGGCATTTTTAAAACTCCATTTATAAAGATGTGGGCTCTGATATAGCTCTACTTTTTTATCTAAATGTTTTATTTGTTGGTAGATTCCATCTTTCTCATCAAGCACACATTTCATTACAAAAATAAACACAAAAAACAAACAGGCAAGTATAATGTTTATTAAAATCAATAGTCCATTCTCTTTCATTTCTCTAACGATTGCCTTACTTTCTTTGACAAACAAATCAACAACACCCCAACCCATATAGTTATCACCCCTTTCCAGTCTATTGCGTAATTAGGGAACTTAGTCGCCCCGCGTAATACAATGTCCCATATTGTGACTAAAAATATGAGACCTAACCCGAACCCTTCAAGTAAGTATGACCTTAATGCTATCCAGAGAATGATGTTTTCAACTGCGTTTTTCATGTTTCCTCCTTTTTTAAATAATCCCGCCATTTCAACCCGCAAACAGTGCAATGCTTTCCTAATGTGTGCCGTGACCAGAGATGAAAGGCTTTCGCACAATCCCATCCTATTTTATGATTTAATACTCTCCATGTTGCTTCAATCCACAGAATCTTTAAATATTTTCGTTTTAGCTTAATGAGAAAATGAGCCATGTTACAATCACCGCTATCAATATCTTCAATATCTTCAATTTACCAGGGATGAAACTCAAAAGAACAAAACAAACAATAAAATTAACTATATTCCCGAAGACAATATAATCCTTCATCCCTCTCCCATCTTTATTGTTTGCTTCATAACCCTTCGTTTAGTATGGCTTGGGCTAAATCTGTCGTGTCATAGTGTCCGTTTGTTTCTTTTTCTACTTTATGGATAATCTCAACTAATTTTTCAATGCTTAATTTCTTTATACCAAAAGTTTTCCATATCTTTTTAGCCAAAAATACAATTAACTCTGGTGTCATTTCAAACAGAGTTACATCAGCAAAGAACTCACATATAACCATTTCAAGCCTATCCCTATCCAACTCCTCCAACTGGCGGTGGTTCCATTCAGCCAAATAGAAATGGTAAGTGTAAGCAGAACATTCGGGGTTACTACATGTAACGGTTTCATATTTCTTCCCATGCAATATTGCTCCACTCCAACAAAAAGGGCAATTCTTAGGTTTCAACTCATCTTTCGCCATTGTTACTCCTCGGTTAAATTTCCATAATCTCAACATGAATAAGTTTTAACGATTCCTTATTCTTCCAAGTATTCCTCCACTCAAGAGCCTGTTTTTTTGAAGGGAATATTGCAAGAACTGATTGGTCTCTCTCTATTTTGTTATGTTGGTTTACAAGAGTTGTAGTAATTGTACTATTCTGTTTTATCGCATATCTTTTCATACATTTCCTCCTCCCATAAGGGAGTATAATTTTTTGCGACATCTTCATATAAACAAGCAGTCGGTTTGACATCACAAGCCTTATCAATAATCGCCCTACACTCACACATACATCCTTTACAAATATATCTACTCATTCCCTCCTCCTCCCTGTTTCGTGCGGTGGGTTAAAATAAACTGCATTGATCCTTTCTTTGACTTTCTTTTAAGATATGCAGTCCTAATTCCGGTAAAACACAATTCCTAAGTGTTTTTTCTTTATCTATCCCAGAATATTTATCAATATCAAAACCTTTTCTTTTCTTTAGAGCCTCTATCCCACCATAATGTTCTCTGCATTTTTTAGGGATAGACCTTATATGAAAATTAGTCCAAAACCAATGATTATCTATTTTTAAACAAGGAATTAATGGTTCATAGTAAGCAATTACATTTTCAACACAAAATCTTCCCTCAAAATGGTGTTCCAACAATATAACCTCTTCATAAAGTTTCATATCTGGGTACCTTATTGGGTTTTGTCCACCCTTGACAAAAACATTGTTTATCCTGCTGTGTGTAGGACAAGGAGGGCTACTCCAAATAAAATCATATTCTTTAAAATGTTCCAGAAGATATTGGTGAGCATCATCTATAATCATTTTGTCTTTTGGGAAAAAATCAGAGTATATATTAGCTATTTTAGGGTTTATCTCTACAGCAGTAACATCGACATCTTCCCAAAGTTTCCTGTTACCGCCTATCCCAGCATATAGATTTAAAACTTTCACCCCTCATCACCTCCCTCTTTGCGGTGGGTTAAACAATTATTTCATAAGGTACTAATGGCTTTGTTCCTGAAAGAATTACATTGCCACAAGTAATCCTTCCTAAATCCTCTTCAATAGATGGAACAAAAACAATAACTTCATAGCCAACCTTCTTTAGTCTGTCTTCAACTTCTTTATATGGATAGTATTGTGTATATCCGTCTGGAGTATCTATTACATTATCTCTACAAGCATCCGTTAAGTGCATAGGGGTAATTTTAATGATATAATCATCTGGATCGAAGTATTTAAATAATAAATTCTCATCTATTGTATAATCAGCTAAAGCAAAATTAAGTGTTATCTTCCTACCAGTTGGAACAATCCCTCGCATTATGTTGTGAATTTCAAATAAAGAACACGCATTACCAGAGAACATTTTTTCTCTTTCCTTTTCATCAGTTGAATTTATACTTAATTGCAATCCAGCATTTCCCCGATATAATCTGTTTTTTATCCTCATCCAAGTATGGATAAATGTTTTAAGCCACTGATTTTTACGGGGCATCATTGTTGAAACAACAGGATGCACAGTATATTCCGGATCAATATGCTCTTTTAACCACTTTCCACAGTCTAAAACATTAGGGTTAAATGTTGGCTCACCCATTCGTGCAAAATGGATATTTAACCTTTTAGTTGTTGTTATCTCTGGATGAAGCTGTATTCCGGTAAGAATTTGTTTCTGTAAATCTCTTAAAGTAGCATTAACTCCTCTTCCCACTTTAGGTACATCACAAAATAGGCAATTCATAGAACAGCCATATTGTGTTGATATTGTTATTACCCATTTCTCTGTAAGTGGTAATAAATCACCGTGAGGTACTCCATTTATCTCTTTTTTTAAACCAAGAAAATCTGCCTTTAAATTTTTTTCTTTACCATAGTCACCGATTGAAAGAAGTTCAAGTGAACCTTTTTCACCCTGAACAACTAAAATATTACCAGTAGGAACCTTTAAGTTTCTTGTTGTCTTCACCCCTCATCACCTCCTCGCCAGAGAGAACGGAATCGATCCAACGCATCTTCAAAGTGTTGCGCCTTGTAACAACCACAATGTATGAATTGTCCAAAACATTCTCTCAATTCCTTCTCCGGGAACTCCCCACCACCAAAGCGGAATTGGAAAAACTCATCGAGAATTTGCTTAAGTGTTTTAGGATTCTTTCTGTTGTTGCCGACTACGTTATCCCATAATTTCGTTAACGATATACCTGTAAGTTTATGCCAATCCTTAAGACAAAGTTTTACTCCACGATATTCGTATAATTTTACTTTTCGGCTATTATTCCTTCGTTGCTCTTGAAGAGTAGCCCACCGACAATTCGATTGTTCATAATTTCCGTTATTATCTACCCGATCTAATGTTGTTTGCCGTTCACCAAAACTATCTATATGTTTTGAATAAGAATCAAACATATCTTCATAAAACCCTTTAAAATTTTTCCATTTCTCGCAAACAACAATTCCTCGACCACCATAAAGATAGTATACTTTACGCTTAGGATTTCTTACTCTTTGTATCATAGACCCCCAAATACGATAGAATCTTGTTCCTTCCATACCATGTTTAATCCGTGCGTCTTTTCTACCAGTTTTCTTAGTCATTAATTATCACCTCCAAAATTAAATTTCTTGCAGAGGGATTGGGCTTCTTCGTCCATAGCTTTATCTTGTGCTATTCGACACTCAGAAGCATCTATTTTTTTCTGCATATAATCGTGGCAAATATTATGTATCTTTTCAGATAAAGTGTATAAACCTTTTCTCACCTTCTCCACCGTCATTTGTTCCTTATTTTGAAAATTGAATTGGGAGCAGAGGGATTTGGCTAACTTTTCAACACTTCCCCTGTACATACT
>CAYVFQ010000010.1:0-17436 GCA_964451045.1 uncultured archaeon | reverse complement strand
GGGTAGATTACGCCAAGGCCTGTCCGGCGGGTAACGCACCCAAAACTCAAGTTTCTTCAAATGAACTTAGATGGTACACGATATTCCAAATGGGCATTCCACCACTCGTAAGTGTTATCTGAAATCTTTGCGGTATATCTGACTCTCTTTGGGACAACGGAATCTCTGTTACAGTAATGCCAGCTGGTATTCGCACTTTCAAACAATGCGCCGTGACTTCCTCCACAAAGCAAATGAGTCGATCCATGATGAGCTTTACGAAGTCAGATACTTTCTGGCCTGAGATTTCAGGTTCATCAGCGCGAATGATCCCAGAAACATCAGTATACTTCACTTTGGGCAGTATCCATCCTTCATGCTCGATAGCATTTCGGCTGTTGAGCAGGCGTTCGGACCACTTGCGCGTTTCCCTCAGATATGCAGCCAGGTGTGGATCATCTTTTTCTAGATTTTTTACACCATTTTCAAACTGACTTTGTTTCTTGAATAAGAAGCCAATATCAATTCCCAAAGCCTTGGCTACCTCCTGCATTCCATGTTTTAGTGCGCGCACCGAACTATTCAGAAAAGTTCCCACCTCCTTACGGAGTTCATTGTCAATCGTTTCCGTAATGTGAATCGTATGCTCACGCAAATGCCCGACTTCCCCCTTAGCCACCTTGTTAAAGTGGTCAGCCAACAGCTGAACGATTTTTTGTGAAGCATTGCGCGTGTTCAATAGTGCTTCCATAACTTGTTCATATGGTTTGTCGAATATTTCCCGCTTAGCAAAATCAGGAAAAACCACATCCCTCAAACGCAAATTGCCAATATACAAACGAGTGACAAAGGGTGAACGTGTACCTTCATCCGCTATTTTTTCGATAACAAACTTTGATGTGTCCTGTTTTACAACCATGTTGGATTGATTATGAATCCTTTTCAGCATTTGCATGAAGTCTGCCTGTGTGATTGGAAGTATATATGAGATTTGAACATCATCCCGCCTTATTATTCCTCCTCGCGCCAAGGCGTTCTTACCAAGAAAAATAAGTAGCCCATCCAGCGGTAATTTCCCTTTGAGTAAAATTACTCCACCGTCTTGCCAAGGAAGGAATTGTAGGGTGGATAAAAGGTTACCCTGCTGGTCTTCAATCAGGAATGGACGTGGAGGAATATATCGGTCATTGTAGAACTGCCGTGGCACCGGCATTAGGTTGCCACTTAGGTTATATTGGTAACCAGTAAGCGTCATTCCTTCTTTTGGGGTGCCTTCCAAGACTTGGGCCCAGTTAGGCAGATTCGCACCGGGAGAAAAGATCATTAAATGTGCCATAAGGAAAGAGCACATCTTGTTGAAAGTGAACTGTCGGGTAGGTTTAATGATGATGACTACATATGCCGGTGGTGAGTAGCGGTCTAAGGCGCCTTCAGCAGGTGGAAGAAAATCACCACTAATATTTTCCCCCGGAAACTGGAGTGCGTAGTTGATTGTGCCTTCAGAGAGCACAACTACCATATCGGTCCACTCACGGTCTTGGTGCTGTCTGTTCAAACGATCGAGTTCTTCAGCTAAAGTCTCCATTGGCACTGCCACCTCACGGGCAAGGATTATTCCTAAGGTGATAGTGGTATACGGAACACCAGGTATATTTGGCGATAGAGTCTTTTTGAGTCTTTTCGCGCAGGCAATCCGCTCATACGCAGCGCTCAATTTTTCTACATCTAAGCTCTCATCGACGTCGATGACGCAAGCCACATTATCGGCATTGAAGTTTGAGAGTTCCGGTGTAGGCTGAGATTGTGAGACAGTATAAATAAGGGTGCCAAAAATATCCGTCTTTTTACCTTCAGCATCTCTGGCGAATCCCTTGGTTGCCCGAAAAGGCCATACCAACAACTGATTCAGAGTTTGGTTCAGTACGTCTGCGAGGCTGCCAGTTGACATCGTGAGCTTTTGGCCTGCATGGTACACCATCTGTGATATTGAAGCTTCCATAGCTGTGTAAACTCGACGCGATTATCGTGCAAATCATTTATTTGTTTTGTCTGGAATTTCCCATATAACACTGTATATTTTTGCTTACCTACGTTACCAAGCCACTTTTTGGTCATTTTACTCTATCTGGCAGGGTTATGCAGCATTTTTCTAGACGGTTTTTGTCGGATGCTGCTGTAATTCTAGCCCTTTTTCCGGCCTTATGGGTGCCAGCTCGATGCTCCGATGCGCACCGCAACCATCTCCCTTGGTACTGGCATCGGCTATTTTCGACATGCTGCACAATCATGCTGTCTTCTCCAGCGGCGGCAGCCACAGCCGTCCAATCCGCTCCAAGATCGCCTTGAACAACTCTCTGGGTACCGCCACCTCTGCCATCTGAAAGATGGTATATGGGCCTGGGATTCTGAAGTTGTGCCTGGATTCCCTCATCAGGCCTGATACGCGTTCTTCCTGTCAAATGTCATTAAGCCTCTTTGAAAGGCCGGGTACTAGTGTCTTGTACGCACTATGGCAAACAGAAAGCCTTGTTCTACCCGGGGAGAACAACTTTTAAATATCGAGCGTCACCTGTGCATGCCATAATATTGATATAACCTATGATTTAGAAAGAGGTTAGCTGTTGCTTCGGCCTGTCAGCCGAATCTTGCAAAAAAATTTAACTAATGTTATAATCACTGGTTAAAGTCAGATAGGAAACAAAGTTAAGCTTTTGTCAGCTTGGTTTCGTCTGATCTAATTCATTTTCTATTGTAAGCGAGTAGGCATCAGTAACATGGCAAGAAATGGGCGAATAAATTATTTATCCAAGAAGATAAAAGGAGATTACCGAAAAACCAATCAGACTTTCCCTGTAATTTTAGATATTACTGACTCCTATGACGAAGTGGCCGTAAAAGACAATAGCGTACTTCGTTGTACATTACCCGACCTCTTTCGAATAACGGAAAATCAGTTAGATCTGGTGTGGTCAGCGTTTGAAAGTAAATGTTTTGGTGAGTTGAATATAAAGAATACACTGTGGAAAACTTTACCACAACTTTTTATATTTCAAAAAGACCCCTTAGATATTTTACTAAGTTTGAGCGTTAGTACCCTTGTTGATGGATTTAACACTAGGGAAATACTTGAGAATTTACTTTATGAATTTACGTATCAAGCAGAAAAGGTTCTGAATATTCCTTTGGAATTGAGAGATGAGAGTTCATTTGATGATTCTGCTATACTGTCAGGTTTAAGGATTGATGTAATAACTAACATTCATTTATGTGTTTTCAATATTCCAAAACATTTAAGCAAACCTCTTCTTCAAGCAAGATATAAGTTTTGGGGTGATTTGGCAAAATTGTCAGAAAAAAGAATCATTTCTGAACTTGGAATTAATGCCGATTCTCTTTTACTCATTAAGAGCCTTTGGAATATTCGACCATGGGCCAAGTCTGCGACAGATTGAACAATTAAGTCGCAGATTAATCATGGAGACTTCGAGAGATTTGAAGATACGATCCATAAAGCTTGGACCAGCAGCGGTGTTGATAGCCGACATGCAGATATAACGATCTCGCGCATTTTCCCGCATGAAGATAGCAGTAGTAAGAATTCGAATACACTCGAACAGCTTGGAGCTAATTTCAATTTAACTAGAGAACGCATAAGGCAAATAATCGATGAAACCATAAAGATATTTCCGCTAACATCTGCTAAAGAGCTCAGCCCCGTTTGGATTGCCATATACAATATTCTTTGTTCCAATGGGGGCACATGCAATTTGCGAGATATTTCACTGTATTTTCAAGACTGTTCCTGGTGGGTCAATCCGCCAAGTATCAGTCACATTGAATCACTCATTACCATGAATCCTTTGCTTGTGATTGACAACAGTAAAAATTTGGTATATCTGCGAGACCTTTGTTGCGTGAAATGTAATAAATTAAAGGATTCGCTCACTAACCTTGTAATAGCAAGCAAAACAGGAGCCAGTATTAAATCTGTATATGATCAACTCCAAAGTTTTTGTGAGGAAAATTGCAGTAAGGTACACAGGACATTTGAATCCATTTCTCCATCTTTGATCAAAGTTCTTGCCAATAATAATAAAGGTAAGTTGATGGTCAAAGGGAATAAAATATTTCCTCACAATACCTGGGTTATTAAATACGACTATCTTTATAATGCTGTCAATGCCTTACTTAAACAATCAGGGCGCCCGATGCATTATTCGGAAGCCTATGAACAATTGAAACAATCGAGGCAAAATGGACGATTTACAAAGATCAGCATTCATGGTGTACTGGATAGAGTAGAAAACGCTTTGCTCTGGGACAGGGGAACATATGTACACCGAGATCATGTCTCATTGCCTGAGAATTTTCTCAGAATAGTTATAAGGTGGACAGAAGTACAACTTGCTCATGATATACCTTTTGTCTCAATCCACGGCCCCTATAGACAATTTAAAACCGAATGTGATAAAAATGGAATAATATCAGAAACTGCTCTTTATACATGTTTACGGGAATTGAATAATCATCGTCTAGCCTTGATACGGTACCCATTTATCTACCGACGCGAAGACGATGACCGAAGAATTACTTTGGGTTCATATATTGAACAGTTAGTTTTAGATGCAGGTGGTGAAATAAAATATCAAGACCTATATAATCTGGTTAAAAAACGGCTTTATTTAACCAAGTATCAGCTCGACGGTATATTGAGCTATTTACCCAACGTGTTGAAAGCTGATGGTAATATGATCTTGCATATTGATAACTTAAAGCTTGACATGGATGAACTTGGTAAAGTTATAGATTATGCCAAAACATTTGTTTCTAAAAAGGGATATATAACAGCTGAGTGGATATATAATTCAAAAAAAATAAACTGCAGGGTCATGGGGATTAAAGGTCCGAAGCTTCTTTTCTCCATTCTTAAAGCACATAGTGGAACACATTTAAAAGCAGGGCGTTATCCAACTATAAGATTAGCAACATCGAAGGACGCAAAAGACACTAGGATTCATGATGAAATTGCCAATTATCTAAAGCGAAAATCATGCTATTGCAGCTTTCAGGAATTGGAGAGCTATTTTGTAGGAGAATTAGGATATAGCGATAAAACGGTTGGTGTTGTGCATTATTATCACGATGATATTTTTAAGTATCTTGCCGGTTGCGTAATCCACAAGGAAACCATCGGCTGGACCGAACAAAAGGAAACGCAACTTGATGATTTAGCTCTTTCTATTTACAATGAAGCTGTGAATGCGGGACGATATTGGGGTACAATCAATGATATCCTTGAAACAAAGCACTTATCATTGCCTGAGCTTAGCAACGACATTACTTGGACTGAAACATTGATAATAAGCCTGTTTGAAAAGAGCCCAAAATTTAAAATACTGGGAAGTAAGCGAAATGCTTTTGTTCCATTGCCTAACAATTTAAACATAAATACTTTCGAAGACCTAGTATCTATTGTATTAAATAAAGAGTATAACGGTGCAACTAATATAGAAGTATTAAGCAAATACTTCCGGCAGCATGGTGTATTATCAAACCACATAACTAATGCTATGCTTGGTGATTCTTGTAAGGTGTGCATAAAAGGACATACCATTTTACTGAAGGAATTAGCTAAGAATGCTTAAGGAAATGGATTTATTACCAGTTTACGATAGTTCTGACCACGACCTTATTAATGATCTGATAGTTCCTTTACTAAAGAATTCTATGGATTACTTTCGTGGAGTTGGTTTTTTTACGTCGGGCTGGCTACGATTGGCTTCAGAGGGATTGGTGGATTTAATTCGGAATGGTGGTATAGCAAAGATTGTACTATCGCCTATCATGCAGAAGTCAGACTGGGAGGCTTTTAAGTTAGGTGAACAAGCAAAGGAAAATAGAACCCTAAGGAAAATACTTGAAAGAAGTATTGATGATCTTATTCATGGGTTAGAAAAGGACACTTTAAACTGTATGGCATGGATGATATCCGATGGTCTTTTAGAGTTCAGATTTGCTATTACCCGTGATAGACATTCTGGCGGTGATTATCATGACAAAGTTGGTGTATTTACGGATGAAAATGGCGATGTGGTAGCGATACATGGTTCATTTAACGACACAGTAAAAGGGACCTTGAATGGGGAAGCTTTTTCTGTATTCAAGTCTTGGGAACTTGGACAATATCCTTACGTAAAGAAGCATAAGGAAAGATTGCTGAGTCTTTGGAATGGGCGTAACCAGCAGTTTGCTGTGTATACAATACCTGAAGCATCTAAGCATAGGTTTATTGACTTAAGGTCAACTGACAAGAGACCCTATGATTTGCCTAATCCAGAAAACGTTAGCAATAAAGTTGAATATGAAAGTCATAAGGCGAATATTAAGCTCCGTCCATATCAAGAAGAGGCTATAAAAGCTTGGATGCAATCAAATTGTAAAGGCATCTTTGCTATGGCTACCGGCACTGGTAAAACCTTCACCTCTCTCTCTGCCGCCAGTTTGCAGAATGATATGAAGGGTCAATTAGCATTAATTATTCTGGTTCCATATATTCATCTTTTAGAGCAGTGGACAAATGATTGTATCAAATTTGGTTTTTCGCCAATTTTGTGCAGTGGAGAGCATGGGAATTGGCATCAAGAGCTCAGATCTAAAATCGAGGACTTTAATCTTGGCATAATGAAGAATATATGTATTCTGGCAGTTCATCCAACTGCTGCCTCAGAGAGATTTAAAAGGATTACCAAGAAACTTAAACCTGAAAATACCATGATAATCGGAGATGAAGTTCACAGACTCGGTTCGGGAATACTACGGACTGCATTGTTACCTCAAGTCTCTATGAGATTGGGTTTATCGGCGACGCCAGAGCGTTGGTTTGATGAGGAAGGAACTGCCTGTTTATTTTCCTACTTTGAACGAATCTGCTTCGAGTTTTCTCTTAATGAAGCGATAGCCGCCAAATATCTCACTCCATATGACTATAACCCGGTTTTAGTGAATCTTTCTCAAACAGAAATGGATGAATATGAAGACCTCACTGATAAGATCAATATGCTTACCAGAATGGAAGATGATGGCCCAAATTTAGAAGAACGCCTTAAGATATTGCTGCTTAAACGTGCTTCTATTATAGCCCAAGCAGGAGAAAAAATACCTAGTTTATTAAATATCTTAAGAAAAAGAAATATAGAAGCTGAAAAAAATGATTCAGAATTGCAACATATTCTTTTGTATTGTGCACCAGGAACTCACAAAGAAGCTTTGCTGGCAGTGTCACAATTGGGTTTACGATGTCACGAATTTGTGCATACTGTTTCTTTGTCTAACAGGGAGAAGATTCTGAAGCAGTTCCAACGGGGGGATATTCAGGTTTTGGTAGCCATTAAATGTTTGGATGAAGGGGTTGATGTTCCAGCCACAACTATAGCATTTTTTCTTTCCAGTACCAGTAATCCAAAAGAATTTATACAACGAAGAGGAAGAATCTTACGTCTTTCAGATAATAAAGAAAAAGCAATTGTTTATGACTTTATCGTAGTACCCAGCCCAGAAGTCATTTTCCTTAAAAGGGATATCGACGCTCGTTTACTGAAGCGTGAAATGCCACGTTTCGTCGAATTCTCTTCAGTCGCTTCCAATGAATTCCAGGCTAGGCGTATTATTAGAGATATACTTGACAATTATGAAATGCTGAATCTTCTTGACGAAAAACCATGGGACATCTATCATAAACTACGAAAAAATGAGCAAATTGATTTTGAAAGTTAGATATAGGAGGTTGTTATTATGGTAGAAGTTAATGACCTGATTATTGAGAAACTAAAAAAATATCCTGATCAAGTACAAATGCTTGCTATAAGTGCCATCAGATTATCTGAAACACTTGCAATTGTATCGGTTGCCGAAAAATTAGAGAATGAGGTACGACAAATTGTGCGCCAACAAGGACAAAGCAAATGATACTTAAAAAGATGACAATGAAGAATTTTCGGCAGTTTTACGGTGTACAAAGTATTGATTTTGCTCCCGGTAATGTCAAGAGTGGGCACAATGTCACCGTTGTTTTTGGAGAAAATGGGCGTGGCAAAACAGCCATATTCCGAGCCATCATGTTTTGCCTTTTCGGTGATCGCAAGTTGTCTCAGGATGGGGACATAGCAGAAAAAGAAATAGTATTGGTTAACACTTCCGCTCTCAAGAAAAAGGGGGCAGATGGCAATACGACTGTTGAGTCTTCCGTTGAACTTGAATTTAGCCATAGAGGAAATGTCTATAGCTTGAAACGTGTTATTTTAGGCATGATTGATGGGGATGACACAATAGAGCAATTGGATGAAGTGCGATTGTGTATCAGGCAAATGGATGGAAACACAAAAATTATTACCGATTTATCAGAAATCGATATTTTAATGAATTCCATTCTGGATAGACGAGTCAAGGAGTATTTTCTATTTGACGGAGAAAAGATCGAGCGGTTAACAAGAGCCAGCAATGAGCAGAGAAGAGAGATTTCAAAAGGGATTCGAAATCTGTTAAACGTGGATGCTCTGGAAAAAGCAAGAGATGCAACGAAGCGTCTTTGCAGAAAACTCGATAGAGAGCTTGCTAATAACTCAACCGGCGAAATGGCACAAGTAATAAAGATGATACATGACAATGAGGAGGGTGTTTCCAAAATTGAAGAGCAAATTGAGAATATTGATACTGAAATCGAATATGCCCAGACTGAAAAGCAAAAGGTTGACAAGGAGCTTGATGCATACAATGAAATTAAGGAATTGGTGGAAGAAAGAAAGAGATTGGAATTCGATGAGCATGAAAAGGAAAATATTTTAGGAACGCTACTGGCTAGTATGAAGACAAAAATTGGGAAAATTTCCCTTTTACTAATGACTCCGACTGTGGATGCGGTATATAAAGCGATTGACCAAAAAAAGAAGAGAGGTGAAATCCCGTCCCAAATAAAAAAAGAACTGATTGAGCGAATTATTCAAGATGGTACTTGTATCTGTGGCGGGGAAGTTCGTCCAGACACAGAAGCATTAAAGAGAATTATTGCCTGGAAAGACCGTACTTTTGATGATGAACTGCAAGATGTAGTATTGGATGTGTGGAGATCATTAAGCAGCGTAATAAGCCAAAGAGAAGACCTGGAGGAAAACCTTGAAACTAGTTTACAAAAATACGGCGTGACAAAAAACGAATTGGAGCGGATCCGTGCAAGAATCCAGAAAATTAGTGATGATTTACGCTCTCAAGAAAGGCAGGATGCCGCCAATCTTGAGGAGCATCGCAAAATAGTCGAGGACAAGATTGTTAAATTAACAGCCAAAAGACAAGTTGCGGATTCGGATTTAAAGCAACTGCAAGATGAACACGAAAAACTAATTTCGCAACGTAAAGATTTAGAACGTCAGGAAGGTATTCTGAACGAATTACAACTGAGAACTAAACTGGCTATAGAATGCCACGATGCTCTCAATGAAGTGTATTATGATTTCACTCAAGAAATTAAGGAAAGAATCGGGAAAAACGCAACAGATCTTTTTCAACTTCTTCTTTCTGAACAAGGACATAAGAATTTATGTAAGATAGTTGTTAATAATGATTATTCTCTTCAGGTTTATGATCGTTGGAATAATCCATTTCTTGCAAATATTTCGGCCGGTCAGAGACAAGTCATGTCAATTTCGTTCATTGCTGCCTTAGCAAAAGCCGCCGCCGCCGACAGAATACTAGAGATGCCACTCTTTATGGATACCCCTTTCGGAAGGTTGTCATACGACCATAGAAAGAACCTGATAGATCACCTGCCTAATTTTTGTGCTCAATGGATTCTATTAGCAACAGACACCGAATTTCGCAAGCAGGAAGCAAGTTTACTTGAAAACGGTAAAAAATGGGGCAAGTTTTACATCCTAAAAGCACTTGAGGATGGAAGTACTTTGATTAAAGAGCAGAATATAGCAGAAGCACAAGCAATTCTCAAGAGTGTACTGGAGGTCGAAAAATCATGAGTATGTCTAATGACATTAGAGTGCATGTAGATCGTCGATACAGCAATCTATACAATGATTTTAGAAGCATCGCTGTAGATGAAATGCATGAGCTCTTTTTCTTATGTACGTGCTTAGGATATCATAACAATAGATTAAAACCTTTGGGAAAAAATGGTGAACCAAAGTTTTGGTCAGGCACAATCAAGCCCGAGGAATGGTGTTGTTACTATGCTATATTGCTAGAAGAAAACAATGTGGACTTCTCTGCTATTCAAGATGACCGAAAAGTCATTAGGCGTATTCAAGATTATGCTAATGGGGGGATGGATATTGTGTTAGAAGAATTTTTGTCAGACTTTCTTGTTTCAGACGAAGATAACCTGAGGATAGATATGCACGGCGCGAAGGAACTTCCAAAAGCTCTGCTTCATTTCATTAATGAGCACATTCAGGATTCAGAAACATGAAGTCAAAAAGAATATTATTAGTAGCACCTGGCTACGCAAATAAGTTCCCTCCCTTGGGATTGATGAAGCTATCGACATATCACAAGCTCCAGGATGATTACGTACAATTTGTAAAAGGTTGTCATGCGGATATTCGTGATGAAAGCTGGGATCGTATTTATATTAGTACAGTATTTACTTTCTATTGGAATGAAACAATCAGGACAATTAAATACTATATGAATTCAAGAAATCCATCACAAGAAGTTATAGTTGGTGGAGTTATGGCCAGTTTAATGGGAAAAGAAATAGAAAAAGAAACTGGCGCAAGAATAATACGTGGGTTAATTAATAAGCCTTATGACATCGGATTAAAGGGACGTTGTGTAATTGATCATTTGATTCCAGATTATCAAATATTAAAAGATATTGATTATGAATATAGCATGCAAGAAGCATATATTGGGTATGCTACTCGTGGTTGTCCAAATCGTTGTGCGTTTTGTGCTGTAAACAGGATTGAACCAGAATTCATAGACTATGTGCCTTTAAAAAGGCAAGTAAGGGGGATTGAAGAAATTTATGGGCCTAAGAAAGATTTACTTCTCTTAGATAACAATGTCCTTGCTTCAAGGCAATTTAAAAAAATAATCAAGGATATCCTAGATTTAGGATTCGAAAAAGGAGCAAACTTTAATAACAGACTTCGTTGTTTGGATTTTAATCAAGGTATTGATGCCAGACTGCTGAATAAGTCCAAAATGAAACTTCTGGCAAAGACTGCCATTCGGCCATTAAGAATCGCATTTGACAGTATTTCGATGAAAGACACATATATTTCTGCTGTGAGGTTAGCCAGTGAAAATGGTGTTGCAAACTTGTCCAATTATGTGTTATATAATTACCTCGATACTCCACAAGACTTTTATAAGAGATTAAAAATTAATATTCAATTAAACGAGCAACTCGGCAAAAAAATCTATTCCTTTCCAATGAAGTATATACCTCTTAATGCAAAGAATAGATCCTACGTCGGCAAACACTGGAATAGGCAACTTATCAGAGGTGTTCAGTGTATATTACTTGCTACTCATGGAATGGTAAGCCCTAACAAGGAATTCTTCAAGGCTGCTTTTGGAAGGAGCCAAGAGGAGTTCATTAAAATTGCCTTGATGCCAGAACCCTACATAATTCACAGGAGACATTATGAGAATAACGGAGCCTTGGAATGGGGGAAGCTTTATAAAAGATTGACTAAGAGCCAAAGGATGGAGTTTTTAGATAAGGTGTCAGAAAAAAGGATAGAGAAGAAAGATGTTGTTAAAGCATCAACAAAAACTCTCAAAAACCTATATTGTCACTATGTTGAGGCTTAACGTGCAGCTTCAACCAAATTGCTAGTCAATCAGCTTTCAATGACACTTTTGGCTGCGCTCTATCAATGGGCGCGTTAAATGCCGCCACTAATATATTCACATGGGGGGTTGGTTCGTAAATTACATTTCCATACATCCTGAGGGCCGCGTACTGCTGCCATTTTAAATCGAATTGCGAATGGTTACGACCGAGAGGTACGCTGGCAGGATGAAAGGGATGCCTTCGAAGAATTCGAGTAGTGTGTTGAAAAAAGCGCTATAGCGTAAGTAGCCCAATTTTGCATCTATCCCAATGGAAATCGGCATGCAAAACAACCCCACCTCACAGTAGGTACAGCCAATAATAACTTCCTGGGGAACTATTTTGAGTTTAGTTACACGTTTTACTGTGAGTCGGTTTCAGCTTTTTTTCACTGCCATCATCCCCAGTACTACCAAATCAAACATATTCTGGTGATACCGCTCCTTCCATGCTCGGTCCTGGGTCAAATAACATGAAAACCGCCAGTTTGTGAGCGTAGTCGTTAATACAATCGAAAAGTTGCAGAAGTCCCTCGCCCGTTAAATATTATATGATCCTGCCAAGACTATCGTATTTTTGCAAATATTTCGCTTTTGACGATTTGACTCTGTTTTTCAGCTTTCTTAGGCAGCAAAAATTGCTGTTATCCCTCATTTCCTTCACATTAGTTACCAAATCTGAAATTTGTACCCTTTTCAAATAAGTAAATTTTTATGGAAAAGTGAGAGTTTTCAATGTACACTGCTTTTGAAGATTGTAGAATTTCATTTTGGGAGAAAAATGTCAGAAAGTCAGGATACTTTAACGGAAATGGCCTTAAACTTTGGCTGTATGTATTGCGGCAATAAGACGGATAATTTTGTTTTTCTCGAGTATTATATCCTCCCACGAAAATCAGTACGAAAACAACACCGAGATAAAGTAAAGCAGCTTCTGATATGTAATGCCTGTTTTGAGGCCAACCCTTTCGTTATTTCGATGGACAACAAACCTTTTACCATTTCCAAAATCGGGCTAAAAAATGAAAAAAAGTTGAAATGTGCTATCTGCAAAAATGAGTTACAAAATGGACAGCTTTATGGCGTTATCGCATCTTTGCACATGATGGGTGGATCTGGCATTGAAAGCAATCCTCTGGCTTTTTTTTGCCAAAACTGCGTTGAAGAGCACACACTCGATTTCTGATCATCATATTATCCTGATTCCCCCCTTATATTTGATTGAAAATATTAGTGGTATAATTTTTTACCATATGGAAGTTTTATACTAATGCTTCTTTGTCGGGAGAATACTGCCGCGCTTTTTTGTAGGCCTCGGCCACCTTTTCTGTTGAAGCGGATAAATAGAGCGAAGTTGTCTTTAGATTTCGGTGACCCAACTGTTTCTGAACAATTGGCAAGGCCAAACCACGGTCAACCACATAAGAAATGGCATGGGAATGTCGCAGACTATGCACCGTGAACATTTTCAGCATTCGACCGAGTTTATCCCGCCCATAAATTTGCTGCAATCCTGCTTTGCCTGCATAATGTTGAAATATTTGTCTGATCCGATTTTCACTATAAGGGATATTCCACCTTCTTCCGGGATGGAATAAGTAAGCATCGGGCCTTTTAGCCTGATTGTCGCGCTTATTGAGAATCCCTTCTTGTTTCAGATAGCTTTTGATTTCGTTGGTCAAACCGCGGGGCAGGTGACTAGTACGAGCATGTTTGGTCTTGGTATTTTCTGCAGGCAAAAAGATTGTACTGCGATTGAAACTGATATGCTTAACCTGGATTTTGACAAATTCTCCCACTCTACACCCTAATTCATAGATCACCTGGAACATCAATTTGTGTTTATAGTTATCGATAGAATCAAAAAATTGCTGTAGCTCGTCGATGGTCAAGTAGCGAATGATTTCGCCAAAACGCTCATACTGTTTCTGTTTTCTCGATCTTTTGACTGATTTATTCGAATACCCGATTGTATGCTCCCACTTCATTTTTGCATTCTAATGTGAAACTACGTTAGTATATATATTTTATGGTGACGTAGTATAACAACATTTCACAAAACAGTAAGATTTATAAAGTCTAACATCTTTATAGGAACTGAGAGTTGGAATAGATAAACCAATGGAATCTGCACGTAACTAGTATTTTATTTTGCCCTTAAAAAATAAACACTGGAATCAAGTTGCAGAGGATGTCTGGTAAATCTTAGCCAACATTCTTATTTGGCCTTTTCCGGGCCGGAAACCACAAATTCTGGCCAGAGGCCGCAGATCAGCAACTGCCCTTTATAGCTCCCGCTTTACCAATCCCTTCTTCACACATTTTCTTATCAATCTTCATTTCTAAGTTCCACGATCTCTTCAGACGCTTCATCTACAGCATTATAAACACCTTTTCCCCGACGGTGATCTGTTGATGCTGATTATTGAATCCTCGGCCTCGATTTCGGATCGCTTATTAGAGCGTTCTAACAAGGAACGCATAAAGCGTCCTCTCTCGGCCGAATCTATATACAGCATCAGCATAAAGTTTATAAAATCCTATCGTCTTGTACGATCGTACTGATAGATAAATCAAATCGATAAGAGGAATAAGCGGAAAATGTCTAAACCAGAAACTGTTTTTAAGGTCGGAGCGGTCAGAGCATCAGTTTTCAGAAACACCATTGAGAAAAACGGCCAGTCAATCCCCTTGCCCAAAGTGGTTATTGAGGTTCGCTATAAGGACAAGGCTGGTCAATGGCAGGGAACCAACAGTCTGAGTCAGAATGACCTACCTAAAGCCATTCTGGCACTGCAGAAAGCGTTTGAATACCTGATGGATCATAAAGGATCAGATCCAGTAAAAGATGCCAGCACTCAAATCTTGTCTGACTAACACCGATCCAACCGAATCACGAGTATTAATGTAACTTGATAGACACATCTCTGATGCCCAATCCTTTTTGAGCTGGGCATACTTCTTTCCAGACATAAATGAGTCCTAGGGTGTTCCAGGGCTCTTTTTTTCTGCGCATGCAAGATTCACAACTTCGATGGTACCTCCGGCATGCGGGAAGTGCCATCTCACTTTTTCCGAAAGGCTGGTGGCATGATGAAGAACAAACCTATGGAAAAACAGAAGAAAAGTAAGCAGGTAAAAGAATTTTCCCCCGTAAATGAGAACTGTATTCGAAACACTATCTACTCGGTCGGAATCGATCAAGATCTGAATCTGAAAGAACAGATTGCCGAAGTACACGGCGAGGATTCAGAGGTAATGCAAGCAACAGAGGAACTGGATCGTTATGTGAGCGATCCGAAAACACAGAAGAGTTCCTGGTACTGGAATTTCTTTCGACGAGTCAATACCAGGATGTGGAGTTTATATCCTCATGCCCACGATTTCGTCAGAACCAGAATGACTCGAGAATTTATTTCGGAGTTGTTCAACGGTGGGTATCTCCGGGCCTTACAGAATATGGCTGTTAAGAGTGGATCAAAGCAGGTATCCTTTGCCAGAGAGTATGCCAATAGATATTCAGTTTCCGTTGGTGCAGCATTGTTATTTGGCCCTCGGGGCGGTGCGACCATGGAGCTCCTGCATTTTCTGGCCGCGGAAAGAATTCATGGCCAACATCGATATGGTCTTTCACCGGATTCACGATGGTCTGAAAAAGCTCAAAAGCGATGGTATGATGCCCAAAAAAGCAGTAATTGGCCCACGGTAGTCAACAAAGATGGAGAAATTGTGTTGTTGGAGATGGCGGAAGAGCAGGGGAATCTTACCGAAGGTGTAACCGAGACAATTCGTGAGCTATGGGGACGAAATCCCGCTTTGCGGTATTATACCGGCGCCAATCGTCTTTCCGGAGATACACCCTATCAGATCCTGGAGGATGCCACCGATGTGATGATTCGGCGTAAATTTCTGCCCATGAGAAAAGCAGACAGACTGCTGTATGAGCAGATTGTGGAAGATGCCAACCGCAAGGGTGTTGATTCATTTTTGGCAGTTTACCGGCATCTGTTCAATAACAGGGATAAATTAAAGCCATACTGGGACAGGGCCAGAAAATGGCTTCATAATTACTCTGTACACCTCTGGAAGGCCCAGAATGAAATCTGGCTTGCCGAAGGCAAACGCACGCCGGCAGGAGGAGTATCATACATACCTGCTAAAAAGGCAAAAAAGGAAGCTGTTTCCCCCAAAAAGATACCCGGTACGATTTACCTTAATAATAACCGGTATTACTGGGTGGTGGCCAATAAAATGAAGCCCCGGCCTTTGATAGATCCAAAAACCAAGCCCAGGATACCCGGCGGTTTCCTGGTGGATGGTGGCCGTTATTACTGGTATGTACCTAAATGGATCAAACGTCATCGGCTGGTTGCAAAAGGGGAGAAATATTCCACCAAAAACAAAGCAGCCGCAGAGAAGATCGCATTAAGAATTTGGAACAAACTGAGAAAGGAAAATCCCAGATTGGCCTCCCAGATCCTGAACCACACACATAGTCAGGGATTGGCAACTATGGACAGAGCCATAGCCGAAAAGGTCGCTGCCAGGCTATGGAAGCATATCCAGAAGAATGACAAGGAACTCGCTGCCAGGATCATGCAGGACAACCGGCCCAAAGCAAAAGACCGCTGGCTGGCACGGATCGTTGTGAATGGAAAATACCGGCATTTAGGTTCATTCGATTCTCATGCCAAGGCAGAGGCTGCTTATACAGCGGCGTTTAAAAACACATTTGGCTATCCCCCTGGGTATAATGTACAGTGCATACCCAAGATCGATAAGGTCTGGCCTTCTTGGGAAGAGCAAAAAACACGACTGGAAGGAATGGATGCAAAATCCAGAATGCCGGTAATCGGTCAATCGGATGAAACTGAACCTCTTATGCCTACCATTGCACGTATGCAGAAAGTCGATTGGCTGGCAGATGTTTGTATGGTGGTTTTTGATGATAATTCCCCGACGGCATTACCCGAAATAGCCATTCAGTCCAAAGGTAAAGAATGGTACGCAGAAATCAAAAAGCAAGGCAATCGCCCAATTATCAAAGGTGCTACGTCAATTGATCAGGAGACCGGTCGGATTCGGATTACTATCTTTGACCAGGGATTCCGCGAGAAACGAGTGCTTATCGAAGAAGTATATCACATTATCTTCGAGATTATTCGACACCAAAACCTGAAAGCCTTTGAGACAATTCGGAAATGGTATTCCAGTCGACTACAAGAAGGTCTCGATCCCACTTGGCATATTCCCGAGGCCTTTGCCGAACAGATGGTTCGGGAAGAAGAATTTCCCGGATCAACCGATCTACCCCGCTCCATCGTCAAGCATGCCCAAAAAGCGTTTTCCCCCGCTCACAATGTATCGGAATTGATACTAGAAAAGATCCTGTCTGTATAATCAAAACCATATCCTGCCTCTCTCTGGCCGGTTTTCCTTGTTTCGCGGCCGACCTTTCTGGCCGCGATTTTTCCCACCTTATAGCGGTAGCTCTACCCATCAGTTTTACCGCCAAAACCGCCTCATCTGCCAAAATACGACTCGTTGCTTCAATATAATGGCATTAGGATAAGGACAAAAAGGGAAAAATATAGGCCTACTATGCCGATG
>CAYVFQ010000009.1:0-17581 GCA_964451045.1 uncultured archaeon | reverse complement strand
TTCAGTAACCTTTTGCAAATAACAGTGCTTACACCAGGTAGGCCGCACACTATCAGTTCCTGCAGGTTTTTTTCATCTTTTTGCTTCTTGAAGAGTTTTATACGTATATCGCGCTTGTTCTCAAACTGCTCTTTCTTCGCAAGCCAAAAAATTGTCAGCGCTGTGTCCTTCGGGTTTTTTGTCGATATCACAGATGCATTATAATTGGTCGCAAGCGACGCAATCGTTGCTTTTAGCGCATTAATGCTTATATCACGGTTGGAACTGCCCTCTATAATGAAGACAGGCTTGCCAAAGTCTCTTTTCATGCGACTTGCCTGGTCGAATATACGGCCATCCACTATCGAGCTTACGAAATCGCTGTGATCCTTGCGCTCGACAACCATTCTATCAGAACAAATGAAA
The DNA here is from genome assembly GCA_964451045.1 of uncultured archaeon. GTDB lineage: Archaea > Aenigmatarchaeota > Aenigmatarchaeia > CG10238-14 > SCSR01 > CAYNTH01. The sequence continues at coordinate 17,176 of CAYVFQ010000009.1, read as the reverse complement.
TCGCCTACTGGGAGGGGATTCGTATTCGTTTTCGCGCCGAATTTTTCTAAATATTTTGAGACTTCACGCTCCCTGTAGTCGCATATAACAACACTCTTCCCTTTTGGTTTCATAATCTTTTGAGATTGCATCATTTCACACTATTCCCTTTTTCTTGCCCAGTCCATTAAAGATTTTTTCCTTTTTGGCATTTTGCCATTCTTCATATCATACAGTACTTTCTTCATTCTCTTCTCTTTGTTAATCGACGACCAGTAGTAGGCTTCGTCGCGCGTGTCTTTCGTTATGAGAAATATGACCTTGCCTGCACTTTGTCTTCCTACACGGCCGCGCCTTTGTATACTACGTATACCGCTTGGTACAGGTTCATAAAAAATCACGTAGTCAACAGCTGGCACATCTAGACCTTCTTCACCTACCGATGTTGCGATGAGTGCGCTAAACTCTCCAAAACGAAAACTATCTAATATATCTATCTGTTCTTGTTGCTTCATTCCTTTACCATCTTTTGTTGTCTGGCCAATGAACTCGTGTGCTGAGACTCCTTCTTTTTCCAATATTTCCTTTATCTTGTCAACAGTCGAACGATAATTTGCAAAAATTATTATTTTCACATCAGGTTTTGCTATCCCTTTCACAATACTTCTGAGTTTTTTCATTTTTGGATGCTCCTCGCCGGAGTCTATGCTTTTATCAACAAGCTCCATAGCTTCGATTACATTCCTGTTCTTCAGCAGTCTCTGGTCAGTCCGTTTGCTGCTTTGTTTCATTTTCTCCATGTATTCCTTAAGGAAGTAGACTCCCTGAGTTTCCAGAAGTCCTATAGCATGCTCGATCTTTATCGCTTCAGCTGATCTCATTATGGCCCACATATTGCCATAGCCTTTTGACCCTCTTGAGTATCTCATACTCACTCTGTTTTGCAATGCTAACAGCATTTTCTTGCTGGGTGTATTTGTAAACAAGTACTTCTTCTTATACAACCAATCAACAGCATCCCGGTAGGTACATTTCAGTAATTCTTTTACGCGCTTATAGTTTTCAGGGAAGTCAACGTATACGTATTCCCTTTTTATTTCTTGAACATAATTCTTTACATCTTCATCCTCCTCGCTGCGTATCTCAACAGCTTCAATAAAAAGGTTCTTTGTTATTTCCTCTATCTTCTCTCTAGTGCCGCCAGGCGATGCCGTTAGTGCAAGTATCAAAGGATTATCAGCTTGCATCATATATTTTTTCGCGATGTATGTGTATGCATATTCCTTTACTGCTCTATGCGCCTCGTCAAAAATGACGAACGTAAAGTTGGACAGATCAAGCTTGCCGCTCTTCAAGTCGTTCTGTATGCACTGAGGTGTTGAGACAATTATGGTCGCCTTCTTGTATATTTTCTCCCTACTCTCTGCACAGATCCTTCCAGTTATGAGTACTATGTCTTCTTTTCCTATGTGCGTGAATTTTTCGAAACTTTTCGTGTGCTGAGCATTCAGCGGACGCGTAGGCGCGGTTATCAGTATTTTTCCACCAAGTTTGTCAAGCCTCTCAGCTCCGACTATAACGCCAATTAACGTTTTTCCCATTCCTGTCGGCAAGACTACTAGCGTATTTTTGTTTAGTGCAGTTTCTGATATCCTAGTTTGATATTCACGCTTTTCAAACGCATCTTCGTTCAGAATCATGATAACCTTATTTAACTTTAGATACTTATTGATATCAAGTTGATGCTATGCGAGTGGCAGTAATGTTCTCAGGAGGAAAAGATTCGACATTTGCCTTGAAAGTGGCATTGGAGCAAGGTTGGGATGTTAAATATCTAATTACAATGATATCGGAACGAGACGATTCGTGGATGTTCCATCATCCTTGTATCGAACTCACAAAAATCCAGTCACAGGCCATAGGTATAAAGCAGTTGGTGAAAAGGACAACAGGTAAAAAAGAAGAAGAGTTGAAAGATCTCACAGACATTTTGAACAGGGTAAAGGGGGACATTGATGCTGTTGTGTCAGGTGCGATTGCAAGCAGGTATCAGAAAGACAGAATAGACGCTATATGTAAGGAGCTTGATTTGAGGAGCATTGCTCCTTTGTGGGGGAAAAATCAAGCAATGTTCCTTAAAGATGTCATAGATTCGAGGATGGACGTGATTTTTATAAGCGTTTCATGCGAAGGTATGGACAAAAAATGGCTTGGCAGGAAGATAGATTCACAAGCATTAGAGGATTTGAAAAAACTTAATGAAAGGTATGGAATAAATGTAGCTGGCGAGGGAGGGGAGTATGAAACTTTTGTAACGGATGGACCAATGTTCAAGAAACGTGTACTATTGGGAGAAGTTGAGAAAGTATGGGACAAAAAAACAAATAGCGGATATATTATTTGTAAGGAAACCAAATTACTTGATAAGTAGAATGTTTGGTGTGGTAATTGGCAGACATAAAATCGCCTTTGGTAATCATAGCAGAATTGATAGTTGGGATGATAAATGGTATTATAACTACAATAAAATTCGTACTCACCAAGTTCCTTGAACTCATGATAACGCTCGTGTTCTATTCAACTTTTGGAATATACGGATTCCTTATAGCGGTTTTTATTGGTGCAGGTGTTTTCATACTGGTAACAAAGTTCATATTCAAAAGCTCTAAAACACTTATATCGTTGGGTATTGCATTCATAGCTGTTATTGCGGTGCTGGCATTTTTTGCGATGTTGTAGATTGCGGTTGTCCAATATGAGTAACTTATTGAGAATCGCAGGTCTATGTTTGACATTATTCTGCTGGTTCAACCCTGCCGGGTTTGACAGTCAGCTACTTACAGCTTTCTTCATACTTGGATTTGACATGATGGGTATAGTCCTGAAATTGGCCGTGTTCAGTTTGAATTTTGCCTTTCCGGTCTTTGGTGAGAGATTTACCATGTTTTCATGGGCACTCTTGTTCATGTTTATGTCAGAACTGATAATGATGATTTTCGAGGTTGACAAGCCGTACGAAATATATGTAAAACCTATCATAGTGCTTGGAGCAGCCTTTCCTTCAATAGGTTTCCAAGCGGCATTGGTTATAGCAGGAATAGATTTATTAATAAACCTCACAGATAAAATTAAGCACGTAAAGAGAAAACGGTAAGCCGAGGTCGCATAACCCGGTAGTGCACCGGTCTCGAAAACCGGCGTCCTTTGGACATGTGGGTTCAAATCCCACCCTCGGCGCTCCGAAAATTAACTATATAAATATATGCATCGTAAAATAGCTTATTGAAGTTGAAGTAGACTGGGATAATACGGACTATTTCTAACTTTTATCAAAACTTTGATTTGAAAAACAATGTAACTAAGGAGGTAACTTAAATGAGATTTAATAGAGATAGAGGCCGCGGAGGATTCGGTGGACGAGGAGATTTCCGCGGTAGAGGACGAGGCGGGTACGACATACCCAAGCCAGTCAAAGTCGGTGAAGAATACGACGTTGAAATATCCGAAGTTGGTTCTAAAGGAGACGGGATATGCAGAATAAAAAACTTCATAGTATTCGTCAATGGGGCCAAAAAAGGAGAAAAAATTAAGATAAAAATAACAGATGTCATGAGCAGATTTGCTGTGGCTGAAAAAGTCGGTAAAGCGAGTGCTACAAGCGAAGAACCTGCTGGTGAAACTGCAGAAGGTGAGAAAATGGAACCTGAAGAACAGGAAGAGACGATGGAAGAGACCGAAGAAGTCGAAGAAAAAGCTGAAGATACAGAGGAAGAACCTGAGGAAGCAGCTAAGGAAGAGTCTGAAGCATCTGAGGAAGAACACGAGGAAGAAACTGAGGAAGAGGCCGAAGAAGATTCAGAATAAGCTCAGTACTCTAAACGACTTAACTTTTAAATTTTTTTATTTTACCTTTTTCTCAAAACCAGATTTATTTTCTTGAAACGCGAAAGCTTTATTATGGAAGACGAAGGATTGATATCCGAACTGCCAGAAATTAAGCATGACTCTGAAGATGAAACAGGAGAATTTGAAGAAAGTATCCACGAAGATATCAAACCGAAAAGGCCGAAAAAAAGATTTGATATCAAAAATCAGGGAATAAGGATACGTCAGGCAAAAATTTCCTTCCTCTATAATTACATACTTTTTGGATTGATGTCAATTATGATGTTTCTTGCGTGGAATCAGTTGAATCTAACATTCACTACGTCTCCTCAAAACGTTGGTGAAACGATGAAGACAGCCTTTGTTGTTATAATGGGCGCTATAATGCTTTATTTGGTTAAAGAGCCGGTGATAATGAGAAAGTTCAAGACTTATGTGATAACGAACAACGAAGTGATAAAGGTAGATGGAATTTTCAGGAAGAATAGGATAATCATACCTTATCAATCTATATCAAACATCGACGTTTTTAAGGGTGTTGTTGGGAGGATGTTGAATTTTGGCGATGTCACTGTAGTTGGCTTTAAGAACAAGATAATCATGGAGGGTATAAAGGATCCGGACCTTTTCTATAGGATAATAAATAACAAGATAGCGATAATACGCGGAGTAAAACAGACTGTTGTGCAGGAAAGGAAAATCTCTAAGAGAAAACCCAAGGGTAAACTAGATTGGCGAAAGAGTCAGAAAGAAGTTGACGAAAGGATGAAGAAAAAAGTCAAAAGAAAGAAGAAAGTCAAGAAAGCGGCAAAAAGGAAAAAATAATAAGCGAACTCTGCTAATAATGAAGATTATAACTTCTTGAAAGAGGCGTATATTTTGGCAAACGGCATAAGAAACGCATACATAATACAGGCACTGAATGCATTCATATGGGGAACGGTTTTTATAGTCCTCCCTCTACTTATGCTAGACCGCGGGATATCAGTAGAATCGATGGGCATAATATTTGCCGTGTTGCCGCTTGTAACTCAGACAAGCAGACTGATTTTCGGTACCGTTTCAGACTACGTAGGAAGAAAGAAATTTTATTTTTTCAATAGTTTGATGAACATCGTATTTATTGGAGTTTACTATTTTGCATCTACGCCACTAGGTTTCTTAATAGGTAAAGTGAACGAAGGAGTGAGAAATGCTTCCCTATGGTCCGTGAATCGGGCATACTTCATGGATCATAGCAATGAAAAAGAAAAGTCGCTAATAAAGATGAGGGCAATAAACAACATGTTTGAAGCACTTGGAACATTATTGGCAGGATTCCTAATCACATTAATACTCTATGAAAATACGTTACTTTTGATGTTTTTATTTTCTCTGATGATTTTCCCAAATGTAGGAATGTTGAGAGATAAGACGACAAAAAAACTAAATGTGAAAAAAGCTTTGAAGTCTTTGGATTTCAGATACAAAAGCACCAAGTTCATAAACTTCATAGGGATATTCTTTCTGATAGGGCTCTCATGGGGATTCCTGTCAGGTTATATATTGCCACTGTTTTTGAAAGAGATGGGAATGCCTGTGGAAATAATAGGGCTTCTGCTTGGCATACGTGTTTTGTTTAACGGTATATCAGTATATACCTTTAGTTCTATATGGAGCGGTAAGAGAAAAATCCTTGTTGGAGGACTATTGTTTTCATTGCTTGTGGCCCTATTGGGAATTGCTCAGTCTTTACCAATTTCAATATACACGCTATTACCTATCTTAATTGTGTTGATGGGTTTGCTAAGTGGCATAGCAAATGCTGGATACGAGACAATTTTCGTTACCCTCGTCGATCACAAATCTCTTGGTAAGGATATAGGAATACTTATGATAGGAACGCAACTTGGAATTGCCATAACCCAAGCCCTATCCGGATTCGTTATAACAAATCTCGGCTTTCCGATAATGTTTTTCATGGCAGCGATGCTTTACACTCTTTTCTCTCTGGCAGCTTACTACAATTTGAATTCTTCATAGGTTTCAGTAAGCGTTATAAAACTCAGTGTGAATTTTTAATTATGCCAGTTAATGCAGGACCGGAATATTTTATTGCCGAAAAAAAATATTCGGAGGCAAAAACAAAAAGACAAAAAATTGCCGCTTTGGAGGACATGATACGTACAGCACCAAAACATAAATCTAGTGAAAAACTAGTAGCTGATCTTAGAAAGCGTCTTGCAAAACTGAAAAAGGAAAAGTCAGTACAGGCAAAACCAAAGCCAAACTTCTCTATACGCAAAGAGGGATCTGCGCAGGTATGCATAGTAGGCCATACGAACAGCGGTAAGAGTTCATTGTTAAAATCTCTGACAAATACAAAAGTTGAGATTGGAAGCTATGAGTACACAACTTCAAAGCCAGCGGTTGGTATGATGGATTATAGTGGAGTGAAAATACAAATGATAGAGATACCTTCTACCTTTGTGCCCGAATCACTTGCTATAGTGAGAACATGCGATTTAATACTTGTCCTTCTCGACGGAACAAAGGATTTGGAAGACCAGCTAGATAAAATAATAGATATTTTGGAAGACAACAAAATAATTGACAAGTCGCTTTTAATAGTATCTAACAAGTGCGACGAAATTGACAACTATCCTGTTCTTCAGGTGTCTGCAAAAAAGGGCAATAATATAAAACAACTAAAGGATTTCATATGGTCTAGACTAGGCTTGATTAGAATATACACAAAATCCCCAGGCAGGCCAAAAGCGCAAACTCCACTAACTCTCCATAAAGGTTCTACTGTGCGTGACGTTACGAATGAAGTTCACAAGACTATGCTCAAAAACTTCCGCTTTGCCCGCATATTCAACAGCACTAAATACAGTGGAAGAAAAGTAGGATTAGATTACATCCTTTCCGATTTAGATATTGTGGAAATACATGCAGGTTAGTCAAAGATATAAAATTAAAACTAGTAGGTATAAGAATGACAAAACTATATGCTTCTGTTTACGGATGCCCAAGTAATATATCAGACTGCGAAATATCTTTAGGTCTTTTACAGGAAGCGGGATTTGAGATTGTAGACTCTTCAGAAACTTCAGATATAAACATACTCTTCACCTGCATTGTCAAAGCACCAACTGAGCAGAGAATGATAACTGAAATACAGAAACTTACAGATCTAAGAAAACCATTGATAGTTGCAGGATGCATGACCAAAACTTCTCAGCGAACGATAGAAAAGATAAATCCAAACGCGGTTTTGGTCGGACCAGACTCAATAGAACACATTGTAGCTGCTGTTAAAGCTTCGTTGGATGGTAGGAAAATTATTTATATAAAGGACGAAAGGAAAACAAAACCCGGTCACCCGCGAATAAAAAAGAGAAAAGAAATAGGTATAATTCCGATTTCAATCGGATGCCTTTCCAACTGTTCATATTGTGCCGTTAAATTGGCTCGCGGTAAGCTGAAAAGCTATCCTGCTGATGAAATCCTTAAAGACGTGAAGTACTTATCGAAAAGTGGATGCAAAGAAATATGGCTGACGTCACAAGACAACGGATGTTATGGTGCGGATAGGAACACGTATCTTGCAGCTCTGATAAGAAGTGTATGCGAGGTAGAAGGCGACTTCAAAATACGCGTTGGTATGTTGAATCCAACGTATGTAAAAAATGAAAAAATACTAGACAATCTGATTGATGCTTACAAGCATAAGAAAGTATTGAAATTCTTACATTTGCCTGTTCAGAGTGGGAGTAATAAGATTTTAAGATTGATGAATCGAAGATACGTTGTTAAGGATTTTGAAAAGATTGTCAGCGAATTCAGAAAAGAAATCCCGAATCTCTTTTTAAGCACCGATATCATTGTCGGCTTCCCAGAGGAAACAGAAGAGGATTTCCAGTTGACGGTCGGCTTGTTAAAAAAAATAAAACCAAACAAGGTTAACATATCTAAGTTTGGCATACGTTCAGAGACAGAATCAGCAAAAATGAAGCAGCTAGACGTTAAAACGATAAATAGGAGGAGCAGGGAAATCCACAAACTTATTTCTTCTTTTTGAGTATGGTTGATATGATTTTCAGTACTTCCTGAGGTTCTGCTCTCCCTCGCACACGCCCCATTGCAATTCCATAAAGCTTTTCTCTTCTTGTCGACGGGCTATCCTCGACTAATTGGGAAATTATTTTTTTAAGTTCGCTTTTTTTCAGTACAGTTAGATTAAGCTTTTTAACGGATTCTGAGATTGATTCTTCTGGATAGTTTATAAAGTTTATGAGCAGTTCTGGAATAGCCTCCTTTACAATCCTTTTCTTTGCAAGAGCACCGAATATTTCCATGAAATGCTTATCATCAAGTTTTTTCACGTTTATCTTTTTCCTTCTAAGGTCTTTCAGCGTTGATGTAAAAACGTTTGCAACAACAACTGCATTTAATTTGGGATATCTTTTCACCGTTTTCTCAAATAGTGGTAAGTAATCCGATCCGATTATCTGTATTGCCAAGTCATTTGATAGTTTCAACTTTTTCTTGAACCTTGCAAGTTTTTTCGTCCAAGATTCAGGCAATTCAGATTTTATTTTCTTTAAGAGCGGACGTTCTATGCTTATCGGAAGTACATCGGTTTCTGGGTACATGCGTGCTGCACCCGGCAGTGGCCTTGTGAATCTTGTCGTTCCATCAGGATTTGCTGCCCGAGTCTCGTAAACGACTTTTTTCAACTCTAACTGCCTTTCAATTTCCTTTTTAACAATCTTTGAAAGCATCCCAAGTTCCTGCACCCCCTTTATCTCGACGCGGGGACCGTTCTTTATACTGACGTTCACATCCTGCCTTATGCTTCCTATGCCGTGTTTCACTTTACCTGTACTGCGGCAAATTATCCCTATCATATAAGCTATTTCTTGTATCTGTTCAGGTCTATAATTTTCGAGGATCCCGGTTGTAATCTCAATCAATGGGATACCCAACCTGTTTAATCTGTAATTAACTTTTTCGTTATTCTCACCAACGTTTGCAGCTGCGTCCTCTTCGAGACACACCTGTTCGACTTCTATTTTCTTGCTTCCATACTTAAACCAGCCGTTCATTCCCACTACCATCGTCCTTTGGAATGCTCCCGTATTACTCCCGTCTGTTATAGTCTTCCTCATAACTTGAATCTCGTCTGGTATTTCACAGTTCAATAAGAGTGCTGTCTCGATTGCTATGTGTAGCGCCTCAGGATTCAGCACATGTGGAGGCTCCTCATCCAATTCAACGAGACACACTTCATCTTTAAAGACTTGGTATACGAATTTCCTGTCTTTCGTTTGTTCGTGTTGTGCAGCAACATCAATTTCACCAAGTTCGCTTGCGACCGGGTGTTGCTTGCGCATGACTTCCATTTGAACGTTCCGCTTTTCCATCTTTGTAGAACAGTTGCAGAACAGTTTATGCTTTGTATCAATCTGCTGGTGTATTTCCAGTCCCGCTTTCAGCTTGAGCCGTTTGTAGTTCACATTGTCTTTTGTCATACCAAAAACTCCTCAACTTCTGTTCTTTCCGAAATCTCCCCAACCAAATTCTTTAACATAATCTCACGAACTTTGTCCATGCTTTTGGTGTGGCCAAGGACCCACATAAGTTTTGTTAACGCAACTTCTGATAACATATCTTCAGCGAATATTACCCCGATTTTTGAAAGTTTTCTCAGGTTATGATAGACAGTTGGATGGACTCTACCGTATATACATTGAGAGGTCATTACAACTGGCACTCCCGAGGATATAGCACTTTCAATTTTTGGTAATAGCGAATATTCACTTACAGTTGTTGTATGTCCAAGGCCGGTCCCTTCTAAGACAATTCCTTTGTAACCCTTGTTTACATAAAAGTCAAATATTTCCGGATTTAGACCGGGATGACATTTGATCAACGCGACTTTTGGTTCAAACTTATCATCTACTTTAACCTTTCCCTTTTCCCTTTTTCTATAGTTTTGGTCTAAAATTTCAATTTTTCCAGTCTCGTACCAGATTTTTGCTATCGGGGGATAATTTATTGGTCTGAATGCATCTCTTCTGCTTGTATGCATCTTGCGAACTTTTGTCCCTCTTATCGCTAAGCAGTAATCATCATTTATACTTCCGTGCAGAACGCTACAGACTTCTGCGACATTGGAATTTGCAACAAAATTAGCGGCACATTCAATATTCATTACACTGTCAGAAGATCCACGGTCGCTGCTCCTCTGGGACCCTACAACTACAACAGGGCAGCTCAAATCTTTTAGCATAAAACTCAAAGCAGTTGTTGTGTAATGCAATGTGTCTGTACCATGAGTGACGATCACACCACTTGACCCAGAATTTATCTCTTTAGCTACCTCCCTCGCAATCTCTTTCCTCTGTTCCAATGTCATGTCTTCGCTCATCACGTTCATTATTTCTTTGGCTCTTATGTTGGCTACGTTTTTAAGTTCCGGTATCTGTGCAATTATGTCTTCTGGAGAAAAGGATGCATAGACTCCACCAGTTCTGTAGTCTACTCTGCTGGCTATTGTACCTCCAGTGCCAATTATGGATATCGTAGGTTTCTTAGGGTCTTTTCTCATGATTTTTTTGGCAGGTTTGAAATGTACTCTACTGCCACCGGCCAATTTCCTGATTTTCATACTTTTTTCAAACCTTATTCCGACGTTGTACCCGTTGTCAAGCTTTATGACAATGCTATTCGTATCCCCTATATCTATTCTCGGCATAAGTATGCCTTCATAGGTATGCTTGGCTTTAGTTATTCTTATGCGGTTTCCTACCGTTATCCGCTTGTTTTTGAGCAGATTTTCAATTTCTTTAGAATACAAGCACTCACTGAAATAATTACGAAAACCACGGCTTTAAAGTAAATACCCTTTTTTATTAATACTGCCACTGAATGATGATGACAAAATTTGCAACAATAGACTAAACTTTCCTTTTTGCAGCAGCTTCTATAAAGCCTTTGAACATCGGGTTTGGTCTTAGAGGCCTTGAGGTAAATTCAGGATGAAATTGGGAACCAATGAAAAAGGGATGGTCTGACAACTCACCTATCTGCATCACACGTTCACCTTTCGTATATTTTTTGTCTGCCTCGCCTGAGAAAACAAATCCATTCTTTTCTAAGATTCCTATGTATTTTGGGTTTATTTCATATCTGTGCCTGAAACGTTCGACAATCTCATCTTTTCCATACAGTTTATAGGCAAGTGTACCTCGCTTTATCTTTGTCTTTTGGCCACCCAGTCTCATAGTTGCGCCGTATTCCGACTTCTTGATAAGCTCTTTCTGCCATGGCAGAAAGTCAACTACAGGATGTTTTGTATTCTCGTCTATTTCTGTTGTATTTGCATCTTTCAATTCGCATACGTTCCTTGAGAATTCAATCACGGCCATTTGCAGCCCATAGCAAAGTCCGAGATAGGGTATTTTTTTCTCTCTTGCAAATCCTGCAGCTTTTATTTTTCCCTCAACACCAGAACTCCCAAAGCCGCCAGGCACTATTATACCATTCATTTCTTCCAAAATTTTCATACTTTTTTCATCCTTTTCAAACTGTTTCGCATCTATCCATACAACATCGGCCTTTACATTATTTGCAACGGCAGCATGTTTTATGGCCTCGAGCACGGATACATACGAATCCGGCAATTTGTAGTCACCTATGTCAACATACTTGCCAACAACGCCAATCTTCACAACCTTCTTTGCCTCGTTCATAACCTTTACAAAGTTCTTCCACTCTTTCAAATCAGATTTTCTTGACTTGAGGTCAACCTTTGAAAGAATCTTGTTGCCGAATTCCTGTTCCTCAAATTTCAGAGGCACTTCGTATATGTTCTTCACATCGGGATTTGATATTATGTTCTCCTTTTCAACACTACCAAACAACGATATCTTTTCTATTCTTGGACTGTCTAGAACTTGTTCTGCGCGGCAAACCACAAAATCCGGCTGCGCACCAAGTTCTCTTAGCGCCCTTATCGAATGCTGAACAGGTTTTGTTTTTGCTTCGCCTAAAGATCTGAGCATAGGCAAGTAGGCAACATGTACGAATACGATGTGGTTCCTCTCCATTTTCAGCTGCCTAGCAGCTTCGACAAACAGGATATTCTCGTAATCACCTATAACACCGCCTATCTCAATCAGTACAAAATCAGCCTTTGTCTTTTTTGCCACAATCTTTATTCTCCTCTTTATTTCGTCTGTTATGTGAGGTATTGGTTGAACCGTTTTTCCAAGGTATTTACCGCGTCTCTCCTTTTTTATGACCGCTTGATATACTTGGCCGGTTGTTATGTTATGGTCTTTGCTGATAGTCTCATTCATAAACCTTTCATAATGACCCAAATCTTGGTCAATCTCGCCGCCGTCTTCAGTTACCCACACTTCTCCATGTTCAGTCGGCCTTAGCGTTCCTGCATCATAGTTTATATAAGGGTCGATTTTTATTGCAGTGACTTTGAATCCTTTCGACTTCAGTATAAGGCCCAAAGAAGCGGTAGTTATGCCTTTTCCAAGACCGGAAACAACACCTCCAGTCACGAAGACATATCTGGTAGAATTTGTTTGCATACTGAATAATGAAATTTAAAATAAATAAGGTTTTCGGTAAGGAATTAGTATATGTTAAGTAATTCAGCGAGCTAGATACATCTCATGTTCTAGTGGATGGACAGCAATTCTGTGAGTATCCCATTGGGCCCGTTCTGCCTCCAAAAGTTTTTCCACACCGTAATCTCCTATAGCTCTCCTAGCTAGATTACTTTTTTCCAATAAACTTATTGCCTCCCCAAGGCTAGCTGGAAGTGTCTCTATATAAAATTCTTTTAGCTTAGAGTCATCGAAATGGTACACATCTTCTTCTACAGGGTCTGATAATTCTATCTTCTTTTCTATCCCATATAATCCCGCTTCAAGCATAGCCGCAAATCCTAAGAATGGATTCATTAATGGATCAGGCCATCTAGCTTCGAGTCTTGTTGCTTTTTCTTTCCCTGGGAAATACTCTGGAATCCTTATGAGGGCCGACCTATTTTTACGTGCCCAACATATGTATACAGGAGCCTCATATCCTGGTGTCAATCTTTTGTAAGAATTGACAGTTGGATTTGTTACTGCAGTAATTTCCCTTGCATATTTCAGCTGACCTGCAAGGAAATGTCTCGCCGTTTCAGATAGATTGTAATCATCGTCCTTATCAAAAAATATATTCTTGCTGTTTTTATCAAATATGCTTTGGTGAGTATGCGATCCAGAACCATTTTGACCAAATATCGGTTTTGGCATAAAACTGGCAAGCAAATTGTGTTCTTGGGCAGCTGTTTTGACAGCCAATTTATACGTGATAAAGTTGATTGCAGTTTTGAATGCCGAATCATATTTGAAGTTTATTTCGTATTGGCCTTTCGCAACTTCATGATGGCTCTTTTCAACCTGTATTCCAAGATCTTGCAAATATCTTACTGATTTATTCAATGCAATCGTTGCTTTATCAAGAGGTTTGTAATCGAAATATCCATATACGTCAGTTTTTAGTGGTATTGTAGTCATATTGTCATCCATTTGAAAGAGGAAAAATTCTATTTCAGGACCAAGGTTGTATTTAGCTCCTTCCCCCAGTCTTTTTTCCAATCTCTTTTCAGATTCCTTGAGTGTATGTATAGGATCGCCTTCAAAGGGACTACCGTTTGGTCTCAACACATCGCATATCAATCTGCCTTCGATCTCCCCATTAGCCTTCCATGGAAAGGTATCAAAAGTCGATAGATCAGGCTTTAAGACAAGATCGCTCTCAGCGATTCTTACAAATCCTTCCACAGATGAGCCATCGATTCCGAGTCCAGTTTCTAGATATTCCTCAAAATCTTTCAGATTTTCCTCTGTCTGTGTAGGAACACTCACACTTTTCAAATTACCGGGTATGTCAACAAATTGAAAAGAAATAGTTTTAATTTCGTCTTTGTTGATAGTTCCGAGGATTTTGTTGGCAGATTCTGAATTCATTTAATTAATCTCATAATGAAAGAATATAAATCATATGTAATCATAATTATACAAACATATATTAAATTTAATATTTAATAGACAAATATCTAATAAAAAGTGATTTGATGGAATTAGATAAGACGGACGTTAAAATTGTTAAAACCTTATTATCGAACTCAAGATTTTCAGCAAGGGAAATAGCAAGACACGTCGGTGTATCAGTTGGAACTGTGTTGTCAAGAATGAAAATGATGGAAAGTGAAAAGATAGTAAAATACTATTCGGCAATTCTAGATTATGAAAAACTTGGATATGAACTTACTGTAGTCACAGAGATAACAGTATCAAAAGGCAAGCTCTTGGAAACAGACAGAGATATATCAAAAATTCCAAACGTATGCGCAGTTTATGACGTTACTGGCGAATCGGATGCGATAGTAATTGCAAAATTCAAAACCAGAAAAGATCTCAGTGAGTTCACAAAAGCATTACTTTCAATGCCGTACGTAGAAAGGACTAATACACACGTTGTGCTTACAACAGTCAAAGAAGATTTGAGATTAGCTCCATAATTATTTAGCAGCCATTATTTCGATAACGTCATTGTTCTCCAATTCATGATCAGCTGCAAGCCTGCGCTTTGTTCGAACGTCGATGCCACAGATGAATTTATCACCGAGGTCTGTATGTACTTTGTATGCAAGTTCCTTGACAGTTGTACCGCGTGGGACTATGAAGGCGTCCGGGAGTACACGACCCTCTTTGTCGGTTAGTTTGTTAGAATTCGCTACAGGATAAACTACAATGTTGTCGAGCATGTCGAACACCGCTGTATTTAAGCACTTTTGAACGCCGGTAGATCCGTACTTGCCAAGTATTCTCAACTTTATGAAATCCAATGCCTTCTTTTGCTGATTCTCAACGTTCTCTTTTGTTGTGAAACTGTTGCCAGGCAGGTAATCGACGATTCCTTTTTCATGTGCACGTTTCAGTGCAATCTCAGCTTCTGCTGTTGTAGGAACTATATTTTTATGCCGTTCTTTAAGCCCATCGAAAATTTCCTGCGCTTTTGACAAATCTATTTTGTTCGCTGCAATGATTATGGGCTTTGACATTTTTCTGAGCTCTGTTGAAAAAGCAACGACACTTTCCTTGTCTTTCAAATCAAGATTTTCAACTTTTTCAAGACTCCTTTCCACTTCGGATTTTTTTACTTGCAATCCTGTTAACTGCTCAGCAAGAACGGAAACAAGGTCAGCTTTTCCTGATTTGCCAGCCTTTGCAATCTGCCTTTCGAACTTTATCAGTGCACGCTCGACGACCTTAGCAAACCACATGTCTATTTCGTGCTCTAAAAATTCTATGTCTTTGTCAGGGTCGCCCTGACCTGGATTGCCCTCAGCATCCGTTTCTCCAGTCGCATCAACTATGTGTATAAGTGCAGATGCCTGTATCAGATCGTTGAGAAATTCATTTCCCATACCTTTGCCTTTATGCGCGTCGGGAACAAGGCCTGCAACGTCAACAAGTTTTACAGGGATAAAGCGCTTGCCATTTCTACAGAATCCGGTTTTCGGCGTACACTCTACATTAAATTCCTCGCATATACAGTCCACGATTGCATATCCGATGCCGATATTCGGTTTGATCGTAGTAAAAGGAACGCTAGATATTTTCACATCTATCATTGTCATTGCTTTGAACATAGACGATTTCCCTGAACTGGGTTTTCCGACAAGTCCGATCATCATTTTTTCAACCTGTTGCCTATTCAATAGTTGTCTAAGAAATTATAATAGAATTTCATTCTCGATTCGAATATTTCTTTTAATTTTTCCATTACTGACACTGTATGATTGAGCACGCTGTCATTGTCATGTGATTCATTGTTTTCGATAATATTCTCTAGTTCATACAGTTCTGGGAATTCTTTGGAGAGCTCCCCCCTTCTCACTTTTTCAATTGTAATATCAGAGATTTTCATCAAAGAAGACTTATGAATTGAAATATATAGAATTATCTGTATGACCAGTAAAAAAGCAGACAGAGTCGCAGTCGTAGATAGAGAATTATGCAAACCCACGAAATGTCAACTAATTTGTCAGAAGAGCTGTCCTATTGTAAGAAGCGGAGAGGATTGCATACTATACGAAGCAGATAAAGAGGGAAAGAAGAAAATAAAAATAGACGAGACTTTATGCATTGGATGTGGCATATGTGTGAGGAGATGCCCGTACGGTGCACTTTCTGTTGTGAACCTTCCCAAAGAATTGAATGAAACACCAATACACAGATTCGGGCCTAACGAGTTCGTTCTTTACAGGTTGCCATTCCCTTCTGACAAGAGCATCGTAGGTATCGTAGGACCTAACGGGGTTGGAAAAACGACCGCACTCCGAATATTATCAGGAGAAATAAAACCAAATCTTGGAGACTTTGAATCAGAGCCAGATATACAAAAAGCGATAGATATTTTCCGTGGTACAGAGATGCAAGCATACATTGAAAGCCTCGACAACAAAGATATTCGGACATCTATAAAACCCCAGCGCGTCGACCGTTTACCACTGATATTCAAGGGTAATATTTCAAAACTCCTAGATACAGCAGACGAGAGGAAGATAGTAAACGAAATGGTAAAAGAGTTTGGACTGGAAAATATAATGGACAGGGAACTTTCCAACTTATCTGGTGGTGAATTGCAACGCGCCTCAATAATAGCTTGCATTGCTCGTGATGCAGACATTTATTATTTTGACGAACCTACGAGTTTTCTAGATGTTTTCCAAAGACTGAAAGCGGCAAAACTCATACGTAAATACTGTGAAGGTAAATCGGTGATGATAGTTGACCATGACCTGGCGACGCTTGATTTCCTTGCGGACCGTATACACATTTTTTATGGAGTTCCCGGAGTTTATGGAATAGTTTCAAAGCCACGCGGTGTCAGAACAGGTATAAACACTTTTCTGGATGGTTATATAAAAGAGGACAATGTGAGATTCCGCAAAGAACCGATAAATTTCATGAATACGTCCGTGGTTGATAGATCCGTGTCTTCTAAGGTTGTCGTGTCGTTTGATAATGTTAAAAAGAATTTTGGAAACTCGTTTAGTTTAGAAATTGGATCTGGAAGGATACACGAGAAAGAAGTGCTTGCAGTCTTTGGCGCGAATTCAATAGGGAAGACGACTTTTGCAAAGATAATTGCAGGTGAACTCGATGCAGATGCGGGCAATATCAGTGAGAACGTTTCGATATCATACAGGCCACAGTACATAAGGACTGAGTTCGCCGGCCCATTA
>CAYVFQ010000008.1:0-17636 GCA_964451045.1 uncultured archaeon | reverse complement strand
CTCCCAGATGGTACAATGCGACAACAGCAAATATAATTGCAAATGGTGGGGACGAAAAGTTCTGGTTCAAAATAACTACACCTTCTACCGGTACGTTGCCAAGAACATTTGATTTCAATATAACAACTACAGATGTCAATGGTGTATTCAAGTCTCAAAATGTAACTGTTACCATTAACGATCTTAGTGCACCTATATGGTCTGCCAATTCGTCTTCACCTAGTTCTCCATCAGCTTATGTATTGAACAGAAGTTACATTTTTAACATTACTTGGAATGATAATGTCAAACTGGAGGGAGTTAAATTTGAATGGGACGGTATAACCAACTATACAAATACAAGTTCGACACCTGTAGTCAGCCTCGGATCGAATAAATATAGCATAACGCTCGTAGACCTCCAGCAGGATAACTATACGTACAAATGGTATGCAAATGATTGGAAAGACCTTGAGAATTCGACAGATATCATCATATTTAATGTAACTAAAGGTGCCAATCCGATAAATATACTTTTCAATGATAATGCAAACCAAGATTTTACAATAAACGATGATGAAAACATAAATGTGACAGCTACTGGGAAAAATGTTATTTTGTACAAAAATGAAACAATAGTGGATAATCCGTATAACGATGTGCTGCCTATAGGGAACTACATATTTAAGGCAAATTCTACTAGTGATAGGAATTATACCTCAAACTCGACAGGATTAAGTTACACTCTTAGCGTCATATACCCCCCACCACGGTATTCTATGGAAAATACGATTCCCTCAGTTTGGTATTCTAATGCATTCGCAACCTTCAACGTAACATGGACGGATGTCAATGATCCTGATGGGTTCAGTACTGCCATCATACAACTTAACCACACAGGAACACCGACAAACTACACAATGTCAAAACAAGTAGACATCAACCTGTCAAACTATGAATTAAACATAACGAAACCGATGGTATTACAATGGAGAATATATGCAAACAACTCTTACAATACTTGGAACGCAACGCCACTGACAAATAGCACAATAAGCAAGATAACACCGACAATTGAACTAAATGTGAGCCCTGGATGGGATGTAATAAGAGGTACCAAGACCATAGTATCATGCTATTCTCCTCAAAGTACAGCCAACCTTTACAGAAGAGGAGTCGCAGTTTCTAATCCTGACATACAAACGCTTGCGGCAGGAGAATATATCTACTCGTGCAATGTCACGGAAACTACTAATTATTCGGCTAAATCCATATCGAAGTTACTTACTGTATACAGATATTTGGCCAATATTTCGTTTTTGGAAGCGGAAACTATAGTGCCTGTAATAAGAAATTCAAGTAATTACACAATAGTTGTTGTTAAAAACATAGGTAATACGTCACAGACAATAAACTTGGCAATAGGAGAAATATCATCTGACTGGTATACTATAAACTCAACTAGTATAGATGTTGGAGTAGGAGAGAAAGCCGCATTTTTAGTGAACTTCACTGTAGATGATTCTGCTGAATTGAAAGACTACAGTGGCACTTATAAGATAAGCACTACGAACAGTACAGTGATATCCAACTTCAGTTTGCGTGTGGTGCCTGAAGAGGACCAGCACTCAATTATAGAGACTGCTGTGACTGCATACAAACTTGACATGGAAAAAGTCTGGAAAGAAATAAATAGAACTAAATCTAAACCTGGCGTGAACCTTACTTCCGCTGAACAGAAAATTATTGAGGCTAGTGAAAAAATATCACTTGCAGAACAATACATATCCAACGGCGATTACTTCAATGCATACCAATTCTTGAGTGAAATAGAATCGCTGATAGCCTCTGCAAAAAATGAATTGGAAAGTCAGAAAACGGGTATTGACATTGTATCTATAACGGGAGTAGTTCCTTCGTGGATAGTTTGGACTGTTGTGCTTGTAGTTGTAATAATTATTGGAGTGCTTGTTTATCTTTTATGGCCTACCCCAGGATACAGCCCAAAGACAAAAAAATACACTTATAAGTCAGCAAAGCAGAAAGGAAAGGAAAAGTTATCAGACGTTAAGGAAAAGGTGAAAAGCAAATTGTTAAAGCAGCCTTCTTACAAGCCAAAGAAAGAGCCGTTGCTATCTAAAGTGTTTAAAAAGAAGACAGAGGAAGTTGATCTGACATCACTCGAATCCAAAATGACAGGCCAGATAATAGAAAAACCAAAGACTTTGCTTTCAGAGCAACAACCAAAAAAGAAGTTTAATATAAAGGAAGAAATCTCAAAGGCAATATCAAAATTGAAGAAACTGGGAAACCCCAAAGATGAAGAAAAAATCGATGATTATCTTGAACTTGAAGACAAGTGATAGTTTAACCAAAACATATTTTGCACGGTCCTATTGACGGGCATGCTTCTTCATGAAGGTCGCATATAACGCCTTCCTCCCTTATGAGTTTGCAAATTTCACACAGTTTTTTGTGGATGTATTCTGGACTAACGTCACCAATAGCAATTTCCTGAGAAAGTTTTTTAACAAGTTCCATTACTTTTTTGTTGGATAATATAATTTTTACTTTTCGACCTCTCAACTCACTCATATACTGGGAAATTGCAGGCTGCGTCATGCCAAGTTTTTTTGATATCTGTGTCTGAGTAAGTCCATGAGCTTTTGAAAGCTCATTCGCTACAATTGCCCTAAGTGCTGGCAATACATCCGCCACTATTATCTCGCAAAAAGGTTTCATAGAGTAATTATCTTATCTTAAGCTTAAAAATATAACATTGTTATAGATTTCCATCTAGCAAACTTTATTTTCGGAAAAAGCGAACATCTTAACAGTTGCGAGGACGAGATTAATGAGACGCGAAATTTTAAGCTTTATATCCGGATTTGTGACCGATATTGAGGTAAATGTCCCAAAGATATCAATTCCACTTTGGGCTGATCCAAAATTATGGCTGGCTGGCGCTGCTATACTTATTATAATAACAATCGTTGCAATATACTACAAGGTCTTTACAGGAGAGAAACGCCCATAAATAGAAAGTAAAATAAGTTAAACTAGAAGCTCCTATTCTTTGTGACAAGTTTAGAAAATATTTTATTAACAAAAAATAAAATTATTTTAGATAAATATGGCGATGAGAAAAAAAACAAAGAGGAAAACTACGCGAAAGAAAAAGACAACAAGAAAGAAGACAACAAGAAGAAAAAAGAAGCGATAAACTAAACTATAATTCCATATATCAAGGCAACTTTGAGATTTAAATAATGTTATTTTTCTATTTTTTTTAAATAAATAGATATTAGATATCTATAGTGTGGTTGATCAAATGAATGAAGAAATTCTAAATAATTATAGAAAAGCCAAGTCTATATCGGACAGTACAGTATTTTACATAAAGCCTATGTTTAAGGAAGATGTCAGTATCTTAGATATCAGCAACAACATAGAAAATAAAATTAAGGAACTTGGCGGCGATGTCGCCTTTCCTACTAACATTTCTATCAATGAGAATGCTGCTCATTATACTCCTGATATAAATGATCAGACCCAGCTTAAAGCAGGTCAACTTGTTAAAGTCGACATCGGTGTTCACGTGAATGGTTATATATGGGACCGTGCATTCACAGTATGCATAGGAAAAAAGACGCATCCTCTCATAGAAGCTGCAGAAAAAGCATTGAAAGAATCCATGAAAGTTATCAAGCCAGGCGTGAAGATTTTTGAAATATCAGAGGTCGTTGAATTGACCTTGGAAGAGCTTGGTTTCAACCCTATACGTAACCTGTGTGGTCACGGCCTTGATCATTTTAATCAGCATGCGAAGTTTTCAATTCCGAATGGCAGGAACAACATACAACACGAACTTGAACCCAACCAAGCATTGGCTATGGAGGTATTTGCAACTGATGGTGTGGGTTGGGTAAAGGATTCTAAGCCAGTTCTTATATTTGCATACAAGCAAGACAAACCGGTAAGAATGTGGGAAGCAAGGAAAATCCTTGAGGCGTCAAAAACTAAATTCAATAAACTCCCGTTCGCAAAACGCTGGCTAACTAAATTTGGAATATCTACATTCAAAATTGATATGGCATTGAATCAACTATTGGAAGTAGAAGCCCTAAAAGAGTACCCTTTGCTGAAAGAGGAATCTGGTGGGTTAGTTGCGCAGGCAGAAGAAACTATCTTAATTTAATCATTAGAAGTCCGAACGAAAGAACTAAATAAAGTAAAGATAAACTAATTATTAATGCAAAAGATTTGTGATAATTGCAAGAAATCCGTGAAGGAAGTCGGCAAACTTTTTAAAGTAAAGTTCATGATGCTTTGTAAGAATTGTAGAAGCAAAATAAAAAAAAGAGGGCGACTAAAGTAATTTATTTAATCCAAATCAATCTGCTTTTTCCAATTTTCTTTTCGCTTATTTCTATAAGATTTAGTTCATTTAGATGTTTAACAAAGTCTCTAAGAGACCTGTCACTGACTGGCTCCAGCTCCTTTTTCTTGGCTACTTCATTGTATTTTTTATAAAGTTTTCCTGATGCCCATTTCTTTCCATCTTTTAAAATTTCCAGAAGTATTTTTTCATGTTCATTTGCTTTTTCTTCTAGAATTTTCGGCTTAACGTCTTTCACGTCTTTGAGTATTTGTTTAACATGTTCGACAGTGACTTTTATCGCATTTTTCTGGTCAGCTAATCTGCCTGCCCTTAGTAAACAGTGCAAACCAACACGTACATCCCCACCTTTTTTGATAGCATGATTTGCGCACAATGTAACAACCCCCACATCAAAGGAATGAAATGCCTCATTAGTCCGCTCTTTTAGAATATCCTTCATCTCAGTCAAATTGTAAGATTTGAATTCAATATCGTCAGAATTTAGGCTGCTTCTTATTCTCGGTTCGGCCTTTAAAAAAACATGCGGATTGTTCGAAATAAAAACTATTCCAACAGGTGTCTTGACATATTGATTTATCCTAAGCAAATCGTAAAGAACAGATACCTCTAACTGGTCAACTTCATCCAGACATATGGCAACTCCTTTTGCTCTTTTGTTTAAAGCTTCTGCAAGTTTTCCTATTATTTCATCCTTGCTCCATCCACGTCTCTGTACAAAGAAACCAAGCTCAATTATTAGTTGAGTCAGTAAAGCGGTAGGCGTTCTGAAATCCCAACAGTTTATATAGATAGCACGTACCTGTTCGCTGTAATCCTCAAACTCGCGGAAAACGTATTTAACAACAGACGTCTTTCCAACTCCAGGTGGTCCAAAAAGAAATGTATTCTGCGGTTTTTTTCCTTTTGATAATGGTAGCAAATTTCTGGCTATCTGCTTTATTTCACTCTCTCTATGCGGAAGAAATTCAGGAAGGTGCTCAGTTGATAGCACTTCCTCGTCTTTAAAAATTCTTGACTCTCCAAGGTCTGAAAAAACTCCCATAATAATCTATTATATTTTACCTTGTAATTTTTTAATTATCTCTGTTTTTCCAGCATCTATTATATATGGGCCGAGTCTCGGTCCTCGATTGGAAGAGAAGAGTATGTTATATACCAATCTAAAGAATTTCGACGGTTTCATCTCACTCTCCTTCGCCACCTCAAATATCTTATTCTGCAATTTGTCTGCGTCATTTTCGATTTGTATCGCTTCAATTAATTTCGTTATTGCATCCTTTTCGTTTACTAATAGTTCTTTTTCCTTTTCTACGTTTGACGTTTCGAGTGATTCAACAAAGGTCTTAGCCAACTTCATCCGCTCTTTGATTTCTTTCTTCGTAGCTGAATTCATCTTTTTAATCAGTCCAAGATCTTCTACTTTTTTCATAATGAAATCAAATTGATTATCTGAAGGTGCTGTTCTTACAAGCTCTATCATTGTGCTAAATGCGAATTTCGGTACATAAGTTTTGCTAAGTTTCTTTACATTTATCATTTCAAACAATCGTTTTGCATTGTATTCGTCTCGTTCATTTTTTGCTCTCTTTTTTCCATAGTAAAGTTTTTCTAGTTCGTCGAATTCGTCCATGAGATTTGGTAGTATGTCCCATCTAAAGTCTCGTACTCTCATAGGGTCTTTGAGGAAAATTAACCGTAACAGTTCTGGCTTTGCATATTTTAGCCAATCTACAGGATAAACAACATTACCAAGCGATGCAGACATCTTTGTTCCATTAATAATTAGATATTCGTAAAATATTGGCTCTGGTGAGGGGAAACCAAGAATTTTCTCACATATTTCTGCATTAATCCAAAAGGCACTACCAGGAACTTGGTATTCTTTACCAGCACCTTCGGATACAATCTTCCATCGTGCCCATTGGGCTGCCCATTCACTTTTCCACATTAGCTTTCCATTACCTTTCATCGGATCGTTAATTCCTTCATGACCACATCCTTTTGCGACATTTTTCTCGAATTTGTAGTCTTCACACTTGTAATGAACTTTTCCGTTCTCAACCTTTGTTACTTTTGTTGTTATTATTTTTCCACAGTTTTCGCAGATTGGGGTCCACGGATTCCAAGATTTATCCAGCTTTGTTCGTCTAAATTTATTCTGTATCTTTATCAGTTCATCCACGTTTGCCATCAGTTTTTTTACATATGGGTTGAAATTTCCCTTTTTGTATTCTTTGCGCATGGAGAATTTCTTCATTTTCAATGAAATGAAATCGTCTATAACTTCAAAGTATTTAGATGTATGATGTTCTGCATAATTCTTATGGCATCCCCACGGATCCGGTATGTCTGTGACTGGCATCCCAATATATTCAATAAAATTTTTTGGCACACCTTCTGGTACTTTGCGCAATGGGTCCATATCTTCGGCAACCCATATTAGTTTTCCATCAACCCCAGCATCCAAAAATGATCGTGCTACAGCCTCTCCGCGAATTGTATCACTCAGTCTCCCTATATGCAGAACTCCAGATATAGATGCGGACGTTTTCACAGTGAATTCTTTAAAATTAATCATTGGTTTATCTAGATAAGAAAACTTCTTTCTCTCAATACATTTTCGAGCAATCTGGTCCGTCCAGAATTCATATGTTTTCTTTTCCGTTGCATTTTTTTTCTGCATTTTTTTTCCCTTGTTGCTCATATAATCAATTTTCATTTCTAAACCTTAAACGTTAAAAGATAAGGTAGAATCATGAGGTATTACTTCTTTAGCTTTTCAAGAATTTCTATCTGCTCATCTATCCTACTTATGTCTGCCTTCATTTCTTCCTTGTCATCAAAACTAGTCGTCATGTTCATCTTATTTGTCAACTCAATCTTCCTTACTTTCAGTTTTTCTATTTCATCTTCAACATCTTCTACAAGCATCTCATCACTTCTGACTCCCTTTTGACTGTCTTACATAAAGTTCGTATACAGGCAACGTTATCTGGCTTTTGAAAGACGATTCCATTTGTCCTATTTGGTCGAAATTCTCAGCTTCCATCACCTTTTCTATTATGTCCTTTCCACTTTTTACTATATTCTCAGTTTTTCTTATATCGGTTCTTGCAAATCTTCCAACAAGAGCTAGTATCCTGTCTATATTGTGAACTATATTCATCTTGTGGCCCTCTAGATACTTTGCTTCTGTCATACCAGAATTCATCTCTCTTTTTATCTTTATCAATATTGGTTCCAGTTTCGGATCTCTATCCTTAAGAATCAGTGTATCTCCAAAATTAGAACGAAACCTTCTATCAAAGAGATTTTGAGTAGCCATACACAGTGCCAATGGTTCTATTTCATGCATGGTCAACATAATTATTCCTAATTATTTATAATACTTAAATTGATTACTTTATCGTATAATGTAAAACGAGACTAAAAATAGGTGCTAAAAATGGTAATAAAAGCTGTGTTTTTCGATATAGGAGGTACTTTGGTTACATCGACGTCTGTACTTAAGAAGCATATTATAGAAATCGACAAGAAAAGATTAAAATTATTGGGACATAATTTCACAGAAGAAGAATTGAAGAAAGCTCAAAAAGAAACCGACAAATTAATTTTAAAAAAATACGGTAATCCACATAAGGAAGGTGTGATATATGCAAAGGAAATGTACAAACTGCTGGGAGTTGAACTTGACGACGAAACTGCCAAAGCACTCGATGAACAGTTTTGGATTGAAATACATAATAAAGTTAAATGCATTAAAAACTCCAAAGAAATTCTCGCTTATTTGAAAGACAATGACTATAAACTTATCGCTGTAACTAACAATTTCAGGAAAAGGGCAATATGTGTATTAGAAGACTTTGGGTTTTTGGATTTTTTCGACGATATAATTACATCAGAAGAGTTTGGATTGAAATCAACGACTACGCCGTTTAAGGTGGCTATGGATAGACTCAACTTGAAATCAGATGAAGTTTTGATGGTTGGCAATAATATATTTGAAGATGTACTTGGTGCCAAAAAAGCTGGAATAAAAACCATATTGGTTATTTTTAAGGATAACATTGATGAATTTTACAAAAATTATGCTGAAGTAAATGAAAACATAAAAGCAGATTATGTCATAAATGACTTAATAGATATTAAGAATATAATAGAAAAACTGAATGGTGGATAAGGTGGGAAACATACGTCAGCCAATAGTGGCAGTACTGGGTCATGTAGATCATGGTAAGACACTATTACTCGACAGTATCCGACGAACAAGGGTCCAGCATGGGGAGGCTGGAGGTATTACACAGCACATTGGAGCGAGCTTCATACCTATCGATACTATCAAGCATATATGCGGACCGCTGATGAAACGTTTGAAAACTGAAATAACCATTCCGGGATTACTTTTTATTGATACACCTGGCCATGAAGCATTCGTCACTTTGCGCAAGCGTGGAGGCTCGGTGTCAGACATAGCTATTTTGGTTATTGACATAAACAACGGTTTCCAGCCGCAGACAGATGAAAGTTTGAACTTTTTGCGTGAGTTCAAAACGCCATTCATAGTGGCTGCAACAAAAGCAGACAGGCTTGCAGGATGGTTCCCTCACAAGGATGAATGTATGCTTGACAGTTTGCAAAAACAAAGAGATGATGTGAAGGAAGAGCTCGACAAAAAAGTGTATAAACTTATGGCACAGTTGTCTCAAAGAGGATTTGAGAGCGAGCGATTTGATAGGATAGAAGATTTCACTAAGCAGATTGCGATTGTACCATGTTCAGGGATGACAGGAGAAGGCGTGCCTGAATTGCTTATGATGCTGACAGGACTTGCCCAACAGTTTCTAAAGGAGAAATTGACTATTTCTGACAAAGGAAGAGGTGTTGTGCTTGAGATAAAGGATGTTCGCGGACTTGGAACGACTATAGATGCAATAATATATGATGGAAGCGTGCATAAGGGAGATTACATAATCATTGGAGGGAAAGAACCGAAAGTGACAAAAATAAAAGCCTTGCTAATACCTAAGCCGTTGAAAGAATTACGTGTTGAGAAGCAATTTGATTCTATCAAAGAGGTGAATGCGGCAGCTGGAATAAAAATATCCACTCCAGACTTAGAAGGAGTTGTTGCAGGATCTCCAATAATATGTGTGCACAAAGAATCAGATGTGGAAAACGCAAAAGAGGAAATCCGAAAGGATATAGAAGAAGTTGAATTCTCTAAAGAGATCGATGGAATAATTGTGAAAGCAGATACACTTGGTGGTCTTGAGGCTATGATAAAGATGTTAAAGGACGAAGAAATTCCTGTCCGTAAAGCGGAAGTAGGGCACGTGAACAAACAAGACGTTATTGAAGCACAAAACGTGAAGGACGACTTGAAAAAGGTAATATTCGCATTCAATGTGAAAATTTTGCCGGATGCAGAAGATATGTCCAAAGATTTAAAGGTTAAGATTTTTCGCAACAATGTAATCTATCAGATATTCAAAGATTATAAAGAATGGAGACACCAAAGGAAGGAACGAGAGATTCAAGAAAAGTTAGAACGTACAGTACGGCCTGTAAAACTGAAAGTACTAAAAGGTTGCATATTCCGTGCAAGTAAGCCGTGCATAGTTGGTGTTGAAATTATCTCTGGCCATTTGAAAAAAGGAGTTAAGTTGAAGAAAGAGGATGGCAAAGTAATAGGGGAAGTGAAACAAATACAAAAAGAAGGCAAAGACGTTAGCATGGCGGAATCAAAAGATAGAGTTGCGATAAGCATGGACGACCCTATTGCCGGTAGGCATATATTTGAAGAGGATATACTTGTGTCGAATCTTACAAAGAACAATCGTATATTACTTAAGGAAGTTTCTGAAAAGCTAAGTGAAGACGAGAAAGAATTGTTGAGTGAAATCTAAATCTTATTAATTTTCCCAAGTGATGTACCATCAAGCATATAAGCCTCTAAATTGCTGAATTTTAGTGCACCACTTCTTAGGATAGGTCCAATGTATCTGTTTCTTCTTTTCTTGTTATTTAATGGAACTCCTCCTATTATCGGATTAAAAGAAGGGAAGATTATCGTTTCCATCTTTCCAAACTTAAACTTGTCAGTTCTTTTAATATTGTATCTTTTCTTCACTATTTTTTTACCTAGCTTTCCCTTAACCCAAACCTTTTCAACAATTCTGAATCCGAAATCGTCCACAAATTCAACGGTTGGGTGTATATGAGCAGTAAATAGATAGTCGCAACTCAGTAGTTCCTTATCTGGCCAGGCATGGCCGTGAAAGAATCCATAAGGTCCTAACAAAAATCCGGCTGCATCAAGAATTTCAACAGTTTTTGGAAAAAGTCCATTCAATTCTGTATCATGATTGCCTTTAACTAAAACAACATCAACTTTCTCAGATAGAGATTTCACGAATTTAGGTATTTCCTTTAACTCTCGAAAGCTTATGCCAGGTATCTTATGTTTCAAATCACCTACGATAATGAGCATATCAGCTTTTGTAAGTTTTATTAGTTTGTCGATTTTATCAAACAACTTTTTAGCCTGCGGAGATATAACTATACCATCTTTATACAATTCATTCTCTATCCCTAGATGCAAATCAGCAACGACAAGCATTTTTCCATAAGCTTTATCAGATATCAATAGCGCTGGTTCATCTGTCAAAAATCGTATCGACATGATTAATTCACTAATTCTAATTGACCTGTATTATTTTTGTAGCTTCGTCTTTTCCTTTGTCGCGCTCCAGTCTGTAGAGATTACCTGTTATTGCTGCTTCTAAGTTCTCTTCATGTGTTATTATGAAAACCTGATCAACTATGTCTGCGATTCTCTCACGCAAGGTTTGTGCAAGATCTTCAACTGATTTTGTGTCTAGATTGTGTGTAGGCTCATCAAGGACTAGCCATCTCAGTTGAGGAGCAAGAACAAGAGCAAATGCAATTCGTAAAGCCAAGCAAGCTATACTGCGTTCTCCCCCAGATGCTGTCCCTTCTACGTTCACCCAATTCATCGTACGTTCTTGGAGCTGCAATACGTAATCGCCCCCTTCTATCGCCAATCGAACACTCACAAAATCTTGATAAGGATAAAGCGTTTCCCAGAGTTTATTCATTGTAAAGTTTACTGCTGACACAAATTCTTTCCGAAGTTCTTGCTGTGTCTGTCTTAATGCTTCTGTGAATAGTTTCAACTCCTGTATCAGCTTGTCCAATCTTTCTATTTCCGCTTTCTCTTTTTTAGCGACCTCAAGCGATTTTTCATATTCCTCTACCCGTCTATAACGTTCCTTAATCATTTCATCAGAACCCGTTAACTTCATCTCAATCTCCTTTTCTTTTGATATGAAATTACGTAAAAATTTCTCCATTTCATCGAGCTTTCCATCAACCAATCTCTTTTCTAAATCCGCTATATTTGACTTAAGCATTTCTCTTTCTGTTTTCAGCTCTTCCACTTTCTTTTTTTTGTCTTCGTAATCTTTCATCTGTGTTAGCATCACTTCTAGCTTCTGTTTTTCGCTAACTGAAATTTCAAGTTTTTCTCTCATGCGCTCGATTTCTGATATTGCCTTGTCTAGCTGAGTTTGCATCTCACTGTTCGTCTTAGTATACTCTAACATAAGTGTATTCGATTTATCAAAGTCATCTCTAAGATTTTCTAAATCAGAAATTTCTCTAAACATTTTGTCAAGTTTTTTAGCAGCATCTTCAAGGCTCTTTATCTCTTTTTCTGTCATCACTCTGTATGCACCTACCTTTTCTATAGTTGCCTTTAACTTGTTCAATTCCTCTTCCTTTTCTTCCAGTATTATTTTCTTACGTTCTTCAGAAAGACTAGTTCCACATATCGGGCAAGATCCTTTTACGGCTGATATTTTCTCCATTTGCTCTTGTAAATCAAATATTTTTGAACGTGATGCTTCTAGTTCGCCTATCAGTTTTTGCAGTCGTATCACCTTCTCATCTATCTGGCTGTTAACGTTCTCTCCCATTCTGTTACGGAGTTGCTCAAATTCTTTCTTTATTTTCATCTTTTCATCGATCTCTTCTTTCAACTTGTCTATCTTTTCCTGCTTCAGAAACTCGATATTTGCCTTTGATTTAGTAAATTCATCCTGTATTCTTTGCCGTTCTGACTCCTTTTCTCTCAAAACAGTAGTGGCATCTCCAATTATCTTTGAATACTTGTCAAGTTCTACGTCCATTCTAGACATATCAATTTCGCCTATTTCAGCTAATTTTTTTTCTATGTTCCCTATAGTTTCTAACATAGTCTTAATCATACTGTCCAACCCACTTTCTGCACGTTTAAGGTGCTCAAAAGTTTCCTTTATTTTTCTAAGATCATTGACTTCATCCTCTACCTCCATTTTTCTTTTCGATATTGTCTCGAATTCATTTCTAAGTTTAGCTTTTTCATCCTTAAGCCCTGAAATCGACTGTTTAAGTTCTTCAAGTGACCGTTCTATTCCTTCAATGTTTAACTGGTCGAGTGCGCCTTGTTTTGCTAGTTTCCTCTCGGCTAGTTTGTTTGTAAGCTTCACGCTGTTTGCCCGAGACCGCTCGAAACGGTCTATCATTAACAACTCGTCAATTTTGTTCATCCTTTGCCCCTTGCCCAACTGTAAGAAGTAATCTACTGAATTCTGCTCTGAATAAATCGCCTTGCTGAAAAGTTCGTAGTTTACTTTGAGCTTCTTCTCCACAATCGCCGTGACATTTTTTGTACCGGAGGAGTCAAGTACATTGCCATTTTCTGTTATTTCTGAATACGAGGTTCCTTTGTTTTTCTCGATCTTTCTTTTGACACAATAACTATTTCCATCCATTGTGAAGAACACTTCCACTTCTGCTGAATCCATATTGCGTGGCTTTTTCATTATGAGATCTTCCAGTTTAACTTTTCTCAGTTGGAGCTTTGGAAACGTGCCAAAAAGGCCAAAACTTATTGCATCCAAGATGCTAGTTTTACCACTGCCAACAATTCCAACAAGCCCATTAGTGCCCATTGAAAATTCCAATTCCGAGTCCAGATGTGATTTCCAATTTTTCATCCTAAGTTTTGTTATCAACGAATACACCTACATTTGCTTCGGTTCTGTCAATATACCAAAAACCTCATCAACTCTTCCTTCGACTAAAAGAGAAAATACATTTTCCACCTGAAAGCTTGAATTAAACTTTAAATCATCCAAATTTTTATGCAACAAGTTTAATCCAATTTCTTCTGCAGACATTTTCTGATCACGCAGGTTCCTTAGAAACTCGATTTTCTCTGTTATCTCAGGTGACTCCAACTCTTTCACAAACCTTATTATTGCACGGTCACTATACTTCTTTTCGATATCCTTTATATCCTGACTCAAGTATTCGTTCTCCTTGCCTTTTATTCTTAGTTTTATCAAAGGATTCTTTTTATTTTTGAGTTCCAATAATTCGTCAAGTTTTGCTTCAACCCTGTCCCTCAACCTGCCATCTACTTCAACATCTTCGAAGAAGAATCGTCTACTACTGGTTATCGGCTGGAATGAAAATATAATTCTGTGCTTATTACCAGCTTCTTTAACGGGTGTTATGTCTATTTCATAAAAGCCTTTCTCTGTGTGAGCTTCCGCCTTATCAAACTGAGTTATGACCGTGCTTCCCGGGAATAGTAAAGGAGTTCCATTAATAAGTTCCTGCCCTGCAGAATGAAGATGGCCATCTATAATTACATCAAATCCTTTTGGAAGGTCTTCTTTACTTATGCTGGGTCTGTCCAACGGTGAGTAAAGATATGGTGATATGCTCTGATGTAAGACAAGTATGTTTACGCATCCTGGCACTGGCTTTGGATTCCATTCTTCTAAATCTTTCTTTGCATATCTGTCAGGTACCCACGACATTCCATGTATGGCCACTTGTATGCCATCCTTTTCAAAAATTATCGTATCCATATGAAGGTGGATTAATATGCCTGCATTCTCCAACGTCTCAAGGGTATTAGTGCTTCTTCCTCGCCGTTCATGGTTTCCATGTAAAGCAATAACAGGTATGTGTTCTAATGTGCGTTTCAAAACTTTCCGCAGATTCTTTGTACAACTCACAAATTTAACTCCGCTACTTTCTTCGATCATTGGTTTTACTAGAAGTCGTATTGCTCTGGCCCATACGGGAGTTCTTGGAAATCTCGTATCAAATATATCGCCTGCTACGATTATCAAGTCAGATCTGAGAGCAGCATTCATAGCCTCTTCCAGATTATCAAAACTGTCGTGTTCAAGTTCTGTGTTGTACCCATACCCAAAATGGAAATCCGAAAGGACAGCAATTTTCATAGATATCAACCAGCTATTAACTAATCCACGCTCAGAAATAAACGTTTTTCCCAATGCAAAGTTCCGATGAGATAAACTTTAAGAAACCAATATATTATTATAATATTCATTATTTCTTTAGAAGGTTGAAAAAAATGTCGGAACAAGATGGAATAACTGTAAAAAAGTTTGAGAACTTTTCGGAATGGTATACGCAGGTCGTGGAAAAGGCTGAACTGTCAGATATACGATACAACGTGAAAGGATTTGTTGTATTCAGGCCTTGGTCTGTGATGGCTATGGAACTTATGTACAATATCCTTGAAGCAGAGATGCAAGCAAAAGGACACAACCCTGTATGGTTTCCCGCATTAATACCAGAATCGAATTTCAAAAAGGAGTCTGCGCATGTCGAGGGGTTTTCTGCAGAAGTATTCTGGGTAACAGAAGCCGGAAGCGATGGTAAAAAGCTTGAGGAACGGTTGGCAATGCGACCAACCAGTGAAACTGCAATGTATAACATGTATTCATTATGGGTGCGTGGATGGAGAGATCTACCTTTGAAACTGTATCAGAGATGCCAAGTGTGGAGATATGAAGGAAAGGCAACAAGACCCTTTATACGCGGCAGGGAATTTTATTGGATCGAAGGCCACGATGTTTTTGCAACAAAAGAGGATGCAGAAGCACAAGTTCGAGAAGATATGGAAATAACTGAGAATGTTATACATAAAAACTATGCTATATCTTTTTTGTTCTTCCAACGCCCGCAACATGACAAGTTTCCAGGAGCTGTAAATACCTATGCGGCAGATACAATAATGCCTGATGGCAGGGCGTTGCAACTACCTTCAACACACCTATTAGGCCAAAATTTCTCAAAAGTTTTTGACATAAAGTTCATGGATAAAGACAATAAAGAAAAATATGTATGGCAGACATGTTATGGACCTGCGGTATCAAGGATATTCGCGGCTGTTATTGGTATTCATGGCGATGACAAAGGATTAATAATGCCTCCGAGGATTGCTCCTATACAAATAATAATAATCCCTATTTTTGACGAGAGCAATAGAGACAAAGTTGTAAAGGAAGCGGAAAAGATTAAGAAGCAGATTGAAAACTCGTTCAGAGTGGAAGTTGATGAGAAGAACGAATATACTCCAGGGTGGAAATTCAACTACTGGGAACTAAAAGGAGTACCGCTGAGAATAGAAATCGGACCAAAGGACATTGAAAAGCAACAGATAGTACTTGTACGCAGGGATACAGGAGAAAAAGAAGAAGTCAAACAAAAGAAATTAAATATCAAGGCAAAGGCGACATTGAGAAAAATACAGAAAAACTTGGAAAAGAAAGCAGACAAATACATGAAAAGTAACGTACATAAAGTGAATACAATGAGAGCATTGAAAAATATACTAAGGGAGAAAGGTGGATTTGTTAAGGCGAACTGGTGCGGTAAGGTTGAGTGCGCGGAATATATAAAAACAGAGACAGATGGTGGAGTAATAAGAGGTACAAGGTTAGGTGTAAATGAAAGAAAAGCTGGCAAGTGTATTTATTGCAAGAAAGAAACTGATAATGTCATTTATATATCAAAACAATATTGATTAAGAGCCTAGCAAAATGTATTTAAAAGCTCCGATACAATTTAAATTATCATCCAAATGTTCTAGCTGATTCTGGATGAAAGAAATTCGAATAGAAAACGGGGGATAATTTTGGCGAAGATGGAAAAACCTGAAATAAGAAAGACTGGAACTACTACTGTAGGGATTCTATGCAAGGATGGGGTTGTACTTGCAGCTGAAAAAAAATCAACTATGGGTTATCTAGTAGCCAGCAAGGAAACGGAAAAAATCTACGAACTTGACAAACGTATTGCAATGACTATTGCCGGTGCTAGCGGCGATGCCCAGACACTTGCAAGGTACATGAAAGCTGAGCTAAATCTGTTTTCGATACAAAACCAAAGAAAGTTATCCATAAAAGGCGCTGCGACATTATTGGCTAACATACTGCATAATGGAAGATGGACCTTCATGCCATATATGGTCCAGCTTATAATTGCAGGTTATGACAAGGAAGGTGGCCATATCTTCAGTTTGGATGCAATCGGCGCTGTTGAACACGAGAAGAAATTCTTTTCAACTGGATCCGGATCGCCCTTTGCACTTGGCGTTCTAGAAGACAATTACGGCGATGGGATATCAACGTCACAGGCTATTGAACTTGCAGTACGCGCAATCAGAGCAGCTGTCGAAAGAGATATAGGTTCTGGTGGAACGGGTATTGACATAGTCAAAATTACAGAATCTGGAATTGAAAGAAAATCTTTCCCAATGAATCCAGAGAAAAAGTAAAGGTTCGAATTTTATATCGAAACGTATAAGAGAATTAATTCAGTGATAATAATGGAAATAATTGACAAAGTGAAAGAATACTTGCCGAAAGAAGCCATAAGTAGAGTGGAACTTGAAGGTTCAGAAATAATAGTATACACAAAGAGCGAAGAATTCTTTAAAAACCACGAAGCTACTGTGAAAGAAGTAGTAGGTAAGATGAAAAAAAGAATAGAGGTTCGACCCGAAAGTTCACTTACAATCAGTCAAGAAGACGCTAAGAAGAAGATAATGAATATTGTGCCCGAAGATGCAAAGATAAAGGACATTTATTTTGAACAAGAAAGAAGCCTGGTTATAATAGCAGCTGAAAAACCGGGACTTGTCATAGGACGTGGCGGCGAGACCTTTAGACACATACGCGCTGAAACTATGTGGGTACCTAGAATAGAGCGTGTTCCATCAATAAAGTCAGAAATTATAGAAGGCATAAGGAAAGTCATGCATAAGGAAGTAAAGTTCAGGAAGAAGTTCCTTAACGATATAGGAAAGAACATATTCACCGAAAGAACTACGAACAGAGACTGGATAAGAGTCATTACATTAGGT